>JAIXVK010000007.1 GCA_027483085.1 Comamonadaceae bacterium
GCCAAGCCGGCGTGGCTGGCAGCCACCCACAGGGCGGGCAGGTCTTCTGCACGCACCCAAGGCAACAGCAGGTTCTGGTCGTGGGTGACGCGGGTTTCACCGGCAGAGAACTCGTCGGCCAACGCGGCCGCGGTGTCGAGCTGGTCGGCATCCGCATCGCCGGGGGCTTGACCCAGGCGCTTGTACGACAGGGTGACGGCGCGCAGCGCAGGGTTTTTGTGCGGGGCCACGTTTTGCTGCAGCCAACGGTCGTAGTCTTTCTGGCGCTCCGCGGGGATTGCTACAGTTTTAGTAGCTGCTGGCGCACGTTCTGCGAGCGCTGGTGGCACAAAACATGCTGTAACGCGGTCCAGCTCTTCCTGGCTGATGGTGTGTGGTGCACCGTCGCGGCTGATGATTTGCTCGTACTCGGCTTCCACCTCGTCGATATAGCGCTGGCCTTCGGCCTTCACCAGGATCTTGATACGCGCCTTGTACAGGTTGTCGCGGCGGCCCCAGCGGTTGTACACGCGCACCACCGCTTCCAGGTAATTCATGATCTGGTTCCAGGGCAGGAAGGCGCGGATCTCGCTGCTGATGACCGGGGTGCGGCCCATGCCGCCGCCCACAAACACGCGGAAGCCCAGTTCGCCCGCATCGTTCTTGATCAGGTGCAGGCCTACGTCGTGCCAACGCACCGCAGCGCGGTCGTTGGTAGCGCCAGTGATGGCGATCTTGAATTTGCGAGGCAGGAAGGCGAACTCAGGGTGCAGCGTGCTCCATTGGCGCATGATTTCGGCAAACGGGCGGGGGTCGGCAATCTCATCCACTGCCACACCGGCCAGTTCGTCGCTGGTGATGTTGCGGATGCAGTTGCCGCTGGTCTGGATGCCGTGCATGTTCACGGTGGCCAGCAAGTCCATCACGTCGGCGCTCTTGGCCAGCGGAATCCAGTTGAACTGCACGTTCTGGCGGGTGGTGAAGTGGCCGTAGCCCACGGGCAGGTGGGTGGTGCCCCAGGTGGCCTGGGTGCCGATGGCCTTGTCAAACACCTCTTTGCTGGGGTGGTCGTATTCGCGGGCAATGCGGGCCAGCACGCGCAACTGGGCGCTGGAGAGCTCGCCGTAAGGCACGGCTACGCGCAGCATGGGCGCGTAGCGCTGGATGTACCAGCCGTTTTGCAGGCGCAGGGGGCGGAACTCTTCGTCGCTCAAAGTGCCGGCCTGGTTGCGTTCCAGTTGGTCGCGGTGCTGGGCCGCGCGGGCGCGGATGAACTGGCGGTCAAATTCGGTGTATTGGTACATAGACAGTCTTCAGCAAAAAATCAAAGTGCAATGAGTTTCAAACCGGCATAGGCCAGCAGCAGCGAGAGCAGGGCGCGAATCACCCGCTCCGGGGTCTTGAACATCAGGTGCGAGCCCACCCAGATACCGGGGAGCGAGCCTGCCAGCAGCTTGGCCAACAGAGGCCAATCTACTGAGCCGAGGGACGCGTGGCCCATGCCAGCCACCAAGGTGAGGGGCACTGCATAGGCAATGTCCGCCGCCACAATGCGGGGCAGGGGCAACAAGGGGTACAACAGCATCAATACGGTTACGCCGATGGCTCCCGCGCCGACGGACGTGAGTGTAACCAGCGTGCCAATGAGAGCGCCGAACAACAGCGGCAGGCTCCAGTGGCGCGGGCGAGCTGCGGCTGCTTCATGGCCGGCTGCAATGGCCTTGGGGCCTGACTTGCCGCGCACGGCCTTAAACAGGGTGGCTGCGGCAGTCAGCAACAGGGCCACGCCCAAGGTGCTGGTCATGATCTTTTGTACTTCTCCGCTGGTGGCGCCCAGTTGGTGCAGCACGTAAAGCGTTGCCAGTGCCGCAGGGATGCTGCCGGCCGACAAATTGAGAACTACCGGCCAGTCGATATGGCCGGAGCGCGCCAGTTTGACCGTGCCGCCCATTTTGGTGAAAGCGGCAAACAGCAAGTCGGTACCGACCGCCATGTAAGGCTTGACCCCAAAGAAGAAAATCAGGATGGGCGTCATCAACGAGCCGCCGCCCACACCCGTCAGGCCCACAATCGTGCCCACAAAAAAGCCCGCCAGTACAAACGCCAAATCATGCATGGCGGCGACTGTAGGCGGGCCGGCTTAGATTGAAAACTACTTTTTAGCTATGGGGGTATGAGGTCTGGTTATATGGCGCGGCGGAGAACGGGGAGAAATGGTTACGATAACGTTGGTTTATGTGAAGTGTGGTGTATCTATCTGGATTTGCCAACCACTACGACTCATTTGACATAACGGTTCTCGCATGATTCTGGCGGCATATCGCCAGAAGTATTGGCTCGACGCTCTGTGGTTCGCAGGTACATGTTGCGTTTGGTTTACTTGGTCTGGCAACGTTGCCCCGAGAGAACATCACGGTGTTTGAGATCACGCGAATGCGATCAATCGTTTGGACTGCCGGCTGTCCTTGCAGCGAACGAGACGTGGGTTATTGCGTGAATCAGCCAACAGTTGTCAAAAAGCGGGGGACCAAGGTGGAGCTGATATGCTTACTGTCTGTGGGTTTCCCGTACAAGTAGCCTTGAGCATAATTACATTTGTTCTTGAGTAGCCAGTCTGCCTGTTCGGCTGTTTCAACACCTTCAGCAATTACCGGCAACCCAAGACTGTGTGCCATTGAAATAATGGCCAGTACCAACGACTGATCTTCCTTATTTTCAGATTCGCCAGCAACCCCGCTTACGAAGCTCTTGTCTATTTTGAGCGCCGCTGCTTGGAGATGCTTCAGGTAACTGAGTGACGAATACCCGGTGCCGAAGTCATCGATCATTAGCTTGATACCAAGGTTGCGCACACCACGAAGCCAGTCAACTGCTGCGTCGGAGTTATCTAAGAGCACAGACTCCGTGATTTCAAAACTAACTTGCGCTCCATTCAGCCCGTAGTGACCTAGAGTTTCCGCGATGAAATCTAAAGATAGACCATTTGGAACTTGTCGTCCTGATACATTGATGGCAATGCCTACATGGGGCTCTAGGCCCTCGGCATGCCAAGCCGCAAGTTGTCTGCAGCTTTCTTCAAGTACCCACGCCCCCATCTCAACGATGAGGCCAGTTTCCTCCGCAAGTGGTATGAACGTATCTGGTCCGATCAAACCTTTATGTGGGTCATGCCAGCGCAACAGTGCCTCAACATGCGACAACCTTTTCGAATCCATACTCACGATGGGCTGGTAAAAGAGTTCTAGCTCACCATTGGCTAGCGCCCTTCGCAGGTCCACTTCGAGCGTTCTCCGGCTTTGGGTGTTGACATCCATCTCAGCAGAGTAGGAGCAGATCACATCCTTTCCAAGGCTTTTGGCTTTGTACATTGCCATCTCAGCATGGCGCAACAAATCGTTCCCCGTCGTGCCGTCAGTTGGAAAAACAGCTATGCCAATACTTGCGCCCGACCACACCATATTTCCTGCAACCTCAAAGCGCTTGGTAAACGCCATGAGGACTTGGTGCGCTATGACGGATGCCTCGGCCTGATCCTTGCAATCGGCGAGGCATACGGCAAATTCATCGCTTCCAAATCTCGCCACGATGCTGGAGGAATCTACATTTGCCTTTATGCGTTCGTATGCGTCTCTCAGCAACAGGTCGCCAACGTCATGTCCCAAGGAATCATTTATTTTTTTGAAGCCTTCGATGTCAACCAACATGATTGCGCCACTCAGTTGCGCTTCTTTCAAACAGCGCCCGATGTAATCTGAAAAGTAAGTTCTGTTGGGTGCGCCAGTGAGTGGGTCGAAGTTTGCTTTCAGATAAAGCTGATTTTCAAAAAACTTCCGCTCACTGATATCCCGAATTCCCACTACCCCGCCTCTTGCCTTTTCGTTGTACCGAATACTTGTCAAGGAAATCTCAGCCGGGAAACGTCTGCCTTCTGCATCGACCAAGTTCGCAAATTGGGTGGCCCAGCGCTGGCCGGTCTCGAGTGCGGACACTAAAGGTTGACGGTATTCCGCCGGCAACAGTTCTTTCACATTCAAGACCAAGATATCGGCGGCAGGTATCTTTAGCAACTTGGATGCAGAAGGATTTGCAAAACTGATATTTCCGTCCAAATCAACACCAAGGATGGCATCCTCCACAGCGTTAAGAACCGATCGATTTCGCTCGGCTAACGAAACTCTTTGGCGGGAGTCCTCCAAAATTTGCTTGGTTAGTCTCTGCGCATGCAGACCAGCATAGACCACCGCGACAAGGGCGAGAAGTAAAAGGCCTCCGACCCAGGGAATGATGTCTTGAATTGGTTTTTGCGAATGCTGGCGAGGTTGCCAAACAACGTATCCAAAGTGCTCAGAATTTGCGAGGGCAATGGCTACCTCGGTAAAGCCCGGTGGAACCTCATTGACCAACTCCAACCCCGGAAGTCCCATGACTTCAGCGGTGTCAGGTAGCACGGCTTCGACGACAGATTTGCCGAATACCAATAATGCGTCTGGTTGAGGGTTTGCTGGGGAGGAGCTGGATTCCGGCCTAAATCGAACGGCTGATACCGAATAAAGCTGACCATCTATTTGTACGAACCCAGCAGCGGCCACTTGCACTGCAGGTCCAACAAGGGGGCGTGACCGGGCATTTTTCAAGATCGACTTCAACGCTTCACTCACACGCAGCTTTTCCAGATCAAGCGCTCTGTGGAGTGGGACTGCAGCAAACAAGACTTGATCATCAGCATCGAAAACCATACTGAATGAGAGATCAAAAGTCGACACAGCGTAGTCACCCGCGTTTTTGTTCCACCAAACGCGATCTTTGTTGGTGAGCAATGCGTCGATAGCTTCATCCCAGTTGGAATAGTCCAGCGTCTGAACTGACAGTTGGCGGGCTTGCAGCTCCATCAAACTCGAAAATTGCCTGCGCGCTTCTTCAGCAGCCAATCGTGACTGACTACTGCCCATACCTACCAGCAGCGCAACTACTGCAAAGATACATACGAGGATGACGAAACCGACAACGAGAGAGACTCGCTTCAAAGTGTCGAGAGCGTTCAGGCCACCCAGATCTGGCGAGTGCCGTGAACTTCTTTGTCCGATGCTCTCCACCGTTTCTGCGGGAGATAGTGCGTCGATTGGCATTTAACTCCGATAAAACTCATTAGCAACCAGCGCTGCTGGCTACGATATCACCTTCACTTTGCTTCGAGAAGCAAATTCGCACTTGCTCGCTGGGTTTTAACAAAGGTAGTTGCAGTTTTCATTTTATCAAATATTTTAAATAAACTTAATTAAGGCGTTTGTATTTTTCTGTTTGCGTTTATTGGTGAAAGCGGTTTTAAGTGAGGTCTAACGAGCCATCAGAGACTTTGACCCAATCGAAATCTGTAGACAAGGCGCTTAGGCTATGCCGCCTGGCGTGCAACTGCCGAGGATGTAGAAAAGCATTTTTTTGTTTTTGAGCAGGCTGGCACGTTGGCTCAGTGCTTCGATGGGACCGGCCACCGTTCTGCTGGTTGCCGTCGCCCTGGTGTCGAACTTGTCGTCAAAGCTGCCTGGCTTTTTCGAGGTCTCGAATACTGCCCGGTTAGACCCAATGGCACAGCCCAAGATGTGGCTCACGCACTTGGCGTTGCCTAGGTCAGCATGCTCAGCAGTGACTTTGCCGGCGGTGATGGTGGTGTTTAGTTCCGACTGGATACGACACCCGCACGCGAATGTGCATGCGTTGGTCCGGACAGGTGGCCCGATATGCGGGGAAAAACGTGTGTGCTTCCCCGCCGGGTTTCATCTCAGGCTTTCTTGCCGCGCAACTCTTCCATCCGCTCGTTGAAGTACTTTTCCACCGTGTAGCGTTCGGAGAGCACTACTTCGCGGCGGGGGTGCAAAAACAGCGGCAGCGAAATGCGCGACTTGGTTGCACCTTCGCCGGTGGGGTTGAGCACCCGGTGCACGGTGCTGGGGTAGTAGCCGCCGGAGGCTTCGGCCAGCATGTCGCCGATGTTGACGATCAGCAGACCGAAGTCGCAGGGCACATCGTGCCAGACTTCATCCTTGCCCAAGACTTGGAGGCCGGGCTCGGTAGCGGCCGGCAGAATGGTCAAAAGATTGATGTCACCATGGGCTGCGGCGCGCACTGCGCCGGGCTCTTCATCGCCCCGCAGCGGCGGGTAGTGCAAAACGCGCAAGAGGGTGTGGTCGCTGCCTTCAATCATGGCCGGCAGGGGCATCGAATACCGTGCCTTCACATCCGCTGGTGAGTTCGCTTCCACCCAGTTCAGCAGCGTGGCTGCCAAGGTGGCGCCTTCTTTGTAGTAGCGCTGGGCAGCGTCGCTCACCTCGGCCGGGTAGCGGCCCCACGGATAGATATGAAAGAACTCTTTCAAATCCTTCTTGGTGAAGTTCTTGGCCGTTTCTGACACGCTGGGCGAGAAATAGCCGTCGTGCTTGACAGGGTCGTTGGGGTATTTGGCTTTCGCCTCGGTTTTGAAAAAGCCCAGCCATTCGGCGTAAATACTTTCGACCAGATCCTGGCTCAAGGGGTGGTTCTTCAGGACGCCAAAGCCGGTTTCGTGCAGGCTTTTGCAAAACTCTTGTGGAGCTGTCGGGCTGGTGAAGTCAACGACGGGTAAGTGCATGACGGGACTCGCGATTTCTATGGGGCTTAGAGCCAGGAGGACATCAGGGTGGTTTCAATGAGCTGCAACGCCTCGTCGGCCTTGAGCTGCAGGCAGGCGTGGGTGTCGGGCACGTCGTCGCCCCAACCAGGCTGCGGATAGAAGATGTCCTTGCGGCGCATCATGGTCTGGCCGTTGGCGGGGCCCTCCGTCGCCACGCGGATACGGCCGGTCTGGATTTCAAAGAGCTCAGGGTTTGTGAGCGCCACAAAGGCCAGCACATCGTGGCCGAAGCAGCCGTGGATTTTGGCCACATGCGGGTAGATGCCGCTGTAAAAGTCCGCGTAAAAGCTCACGGCGTGGTGCAGGGTGTCGGTAGCAATGTGCTTGTGGTGGTCTGCCACTTTTTTGAACAGGGCCAAGGGCACGATCAGCTGGTGGGTGACGTCGAGGCCCACCATGGTGAGCTTCCAGCCGGCGGTAAACACAAAGTCTGCAGAGTGCGGGTCGTTCCAGATGTTGGCTTCGGCCACAGGAGACACGTTGCCGGGCTCCACCACGGTGCCGCCCATGATGAAGACCTCTTTCAGCAGCTTGGGCAGGTTGGGCTCGAGCTTCAGCGCGGTGGCGAGGTTGCCCAACGGGCCGACAGCGACCAGGGTGATTTCGCCAGGGTGGGCGCGGGCCATGTCCACAATGAACTGCGCCGATGGGCGGGGGTCCAGCACGCTGGTGGTCGCCACGCGGGAGGGCAGGTTACCCAAGCCGTCACCGCCGTGGATGAAGTCAGGCGGTGTGCCGGGCGCTTTGAGCCAAGGTGTTTTTACGCCGAGGGTGACGGGGATCTTGCGGCCTGCGATCTCTGTCAGGTACAGGCCGTTGGTGGCGGCCTGCTCCACGGTCACATTACCGAAGGTGGTGGTGATGCCCACCACATCAATGCCGGGGTGGGCCAGCGCGTAGTACAGCGCCATGGCGTCATCGACACCGGGGTCCGTGTCGTAAATCACTTTGCGGGCGGTGCTGGCAGTGGTGGCGTTGCTCATGGGGTATGTCTCGGTTAAGAATCGGGTTGAGAGGGTTTAGTTCAGGCCGCAAAAGCTGCGCAAGGCACTTTCGCTGGCCGGATCGGAGATGGGGGACGAGTCGAGCAGTGCTTGCACTTCTGCAGTGTCCGGAATGCTGGACTGCGCGCCCCAGCGTGTGCAGGCCAAAGCGCTGGACGCGCTGGCAAACCGCAGGGCCGTGGGCAAGTCCTTCCCTTGGCTGAGGGCGGCCACCAGGCTGCCGCAAAAGGTGTCGCCTGCGCCAGTGGTGTCGACCGGAGTGATGGGGAATGCACTCTGCAGTACAAAACCGCCCAGGTGGCGGGCGCAGCTGCCGTGGTGCCCCAGGGTGACGACCAGGGTGGGCACTGCCAAGCGCTCCAGGCAGGCCGCAATGCTGCCTTGGTGGCCGGATACCACGGCAAGCTCCCCTTCGTTGACAACCAGCACATCCACCAAGGCCAGCAATTCGGCAGGCAATGGCCGGGCAGGCGCCGCGTTCAGCACGACTTGCACACCTTTGGCGCGCGCCGCCTGTGCATAGGCAGTGACGGTGTCCAAGGGCGTTTCGAGTTGCAGAAGCAGGTGGGTGAACCCGGCCAGCGACGGCAAATGGTCAGGGCGCAACTCGGCATTGGCGCCGGGTGCGACCGTGATGGCGTTTTCAGCATCATCAGACACGCAAATAAAGGCGGTTCCGGTCGGGTGGTCAGGGGTGCGCACGATGTGCATCGTGACTCCTGCTGATTGGAGCGAACTCTCTAAAGGCGATGCAAAGGCATCGTTCCCCAGACCCAGCAGCATGTGGGTTGGCGCACCGCCTGCCTTGGCGGATGCGACGGCCTGATTGGCTCCCTTGCCGCCGGGAAAGGTCTTGAAGTCGCGGCCGAGCACCGTCTCCCCCGGGGCAGGAATGTGAGGGGCGCGGACTACAAAGTCCAAATTGGCAGAGCCAGCCACAAGTATCATCGTTAGCACTCTCAGTTTGCGAAGCCGCTTATTTTGACGCTGAATTTGAGAGCGCTAGATAAGCCCTTCGATATAGACCTTAATGACCCCTGATCCGTCCGCAGCTTTTCTCTCGGTCACCGTGGTAGGCGGCTCCAATATGGACGTGAGCGCCAAAGCGCATAGCGCAGTGACCGCCGGGGACTCCACCCCCGGGAGCATTCAGTATTCGCCCGGCGGTGTCGGCCGCAACTTGGCAGAGAACCTGGCTCGGCTCGGTGCGCGTGTGCAGTTGTTGTCGGTGGTGGGCGATGATGTATTCGGCTGCCAAGTAGTGACCAGCACCGCCGCAACCGGCGTGGGCGTTGACGCTGTGTTGACGATTGCCGGTCAACGCACGGCGACCTATTTGTCCCTGCATCAGCCCGATGGCGAGGTGGCGATGGCCGTGAATGACATGGACATTCTGGAATCGCTCACGCCTGAGGTGTGTGCGGCTTCTCCCGCCTTGTCAGATGCCAATGCTTTGCTGCTGGTGGACTGCAATCTGGCAAAGCCAACGCTGGCCTATCTGCTGGGCCTGAAGCGCAAGGTAGTGGTCGATGGCGTGTCGGTGGCCAAGTGCCGGCGACTGGTGGGGCTCTTGGCGGGTGTGTATCTGCTCAAACTCAATCACCTCGAGGCCAGTGCGCTCAGCGGTTTGCCGGTAGACACACCGGAGCAATGTCTGGCTGTTGTGCAGCACTTCCTGAATGGCGGTGTTGAGCGGGTGATCGTGAGTCACGGTGCATCCGGCCTTGCGTGGGGGCAACTGGGCTCAAAGCCCTTTTTCAGGCAGTCCCGCAAGGTGCAGGTAGTGAGCAGTACAGGGGCGGGCGATGCTTTGTTGGCAGGGGCAGTAGCTGCCTTGCTGGCGGGTAAAGTGCTGAAAGATGCGGTGGAGTACGGCGTTGCCTGCTCAGAGATCACGCTTTCAAGTACATTCGCCAACTCGCCGGATTTGACCGATGCCGCCGTCCGGCACCATATGAGCAAGAACGCATGACCCTGAATCCTTATCTCGATATCGCACCCGAAGTGCAA
>JAIXVK010000149.1 GCA_027483085.1 Comamonadaceae bacterium
ATGTTGCTCATAAATGCAAGCTTATCCGCTCGAGGGCGGGGTTTTCGGGGGGCAAATGTTACGGGCTGGTAAAGCCTTGAAGCACATTCACCGCATTCACGCCGACCGCGTCCACCGCATAGCCGCCCTCGAACACAAACACCGTCGGCAAGCCCGCCCGCGCTAAGCGCTCGCCCAGGCGCAGGTAGTCCTGGGTGGTGAGCTTGAAGCCCGAAATCGGGTCGCCTTCAAACGTATCCATACCCAGCGACACCACCAGCGCGTCCGCGCCGAACTTGGCAATGCCTGCCAACGCAGTCTCCAAGGCCTGGGCCCAAGTGGCGTAGTCGGTGCCACGGGGCAGTGGCAGGTTCAGGTTGGCGCCCAAGCCTGCGCCGGTGCCGGTTTCATCTGCGTGGCCCAAGTAAAACGGGTACTCGGTGCGCGGGTCGCCGTGGATGCTGGCGAAGTACACATCGGGCCGGTCGTAAAAGATAGCCTGGGTGCCGTTGCCGTGGTGGTAGTCCACATCGAGCACCGCGACCTTGTGCATACCCGCATTGCGCAGGTGTTGTGCGGCCAAGGCTGCGTTGTTCAGGAAGCAGTAGCCGCCAAAAAAGTCGGCCCCTGCGTGGTGGCCGGGTGGGCGGCTCAAGGCAAAGGCGGCGCGGTCGCCAGCCAGCACCGCTTGCGCGGCGCTCAAAGAGCAATGCGCACCCTCGCGGGCGGCCACCCAAGTGCCGCTGGTGAAGGGCGTGCCCGCGTCGTACGAATACAGGCCCACCTTGGCCGCGAAGTTGTCGGGCTCAATGTCGGTGCGGAAGGTACGCGTGGGCCAGACGGAGGGCAGGATGTCCTTGTCCGCATGGGCGGGATCCAGCGCTACCCACTGGTCCCAGGCTGTGGCCAAAAAATTCAGGTAGCGCGGGCTGTGAATAGCGGTGAGCGCCGCCTCGTCAAAGGTTTGCGGCTCCAGCACCGCGCCCAGCTGGCGGCGCTGCAGCTCGGCCAGCACATGGTCGGCACGGGCCGGCACCTCAAAGCACGGCACCAGCGCGCCACGGAACATTTCGACTTTGCCCTGGTGTTGGGCGTGGAGGTGGTTGTAAAAGGTTTTCATGATCGTTTATGAAACAAATGGGGCACTAGCCCCCGTGGAATATGCGCAAACAGCTATCAAATAAATAGCAAATCAGCTCTGGGGGCGAATCACCAGTTCATCGTATCCGGTGAGCGAGTCCGGCTCGCGGGTGAACTGCCAGTCGGACAACAAGGCCAGCAGCACCTCTGCGGTGGTGAGCACGATGCAGCCCGGCGCCACATGCCCACCCAGCACCTGCCCCGTGGCGGTGGAAATGGCGATGTGCATGTGCGAGCCCGTTTTGTCGCCATCGGCGGCTACGGTGCCCGAGAGGGTGAGGATCTCCATGCTCTCGGTCAGCCGCGTGGGCTGCGCCGCACCTGCCAAGCGGATGCCCGCAGTAGACAGGCTGCCGATGCCGGACAGCACAAACGCTGCGCGGCAGTTCTGGGCCTGGACCGCGGCTTCCAGCGCGGCGCGCAGGTCTTGGCCGGGGGTGAGGCGGATGGGGAGTGTCTTCATGGCGCTAAAACCAAACTACTTCGTCCAAGCATCCGACAAGCACTCTGCTTGCTCCAGCACTAACCGGATGGCCTCCTCTTGCATCTCCGGCGGATACTTGTATCTACGCAAAGTAATGCGCACCAGATTTCGCAACCGTGCGCGCACGCTCTCGCGCTTTTGCCAGTCCACCGTCGTGCTGTTGCGCAGCTTGTCCGTCACTTCGCGGGCAATGGTCTTCAGGGTTTCATCACCCATCTTTTCCACTGCACTCACGTTGTCGGCCAGAGCGTCGTAGAACGCAAGCTCCGAATCATTGAGGCCCATCGCCTCCCCACGCAGCGCTGCCTCGCGGAACTCCTTGGCCATAGCAATCAGCTCTTCAATCACCTGCGCGCTTTCCACCGCGCGGCTCAGGTAACGGTTTAGCGCGGCTTGCAGGCGCTCGCTGAACTTGCGCTCCAGCACCACGTTGGTACGCATGCGCGACTTCACCTGGTCGTTCAGCAGCTTTTGCAGCAGCTCCACCGCAAAGTTGCGTTGCGGTAGCTGGCGCACTTCTTCCAAAAATGCGTCGGACAAGATGCCAATATTTGGCCGCTCCAGCCCGGCGAGTTTGAAGATGTCTTCCACCCCCTCGGCCACCACCGCGTTGTCCAAAATCTGCTTGAGCACTGCATTGCGGCCCTCTTCTGACAGCTTGGCGTCTGACGTGGTGGCTTTGGCAATCACCGCCTTGATGGCCTGAAAGAAGGCAATCTCTTCCCGCAGCAATGCCGCGTCGTCCAGCGTGCCACACAGCGAAAACGCCTTGGTGATGCCCAGCACCACATCGGCCCACCGCTTCTTGCCATCCTCCAGCCCCAGCACATGGTTAGCCGCAGGCAACAGCAGCGCGGTGGCCTGCGTGCGGTAGGCGCTGAAGTCAAAGCCGTGCAATTGGTGGCGCGCCACCTCCATCAGTTCTTGCAGCTTGGCCAACGCCTCGGCGGCGTCCAGCGTGGGCTGGCCTTTGCCCTTGCTCTCGGTGTAAGTGCGCAGCGCACTGCGCAACTCAGCCGCAATGCCGATGTAGTCCACCACCAAGCCGCCCTCTTTGTCACGGAACACGCGGTTCACGCGGGCAATAGCCTGCATCAGGTTGTGGTCGCGCATGGGCTTGTCGATGTACATGGTGTGAAGGCACGGCACATCAAAGCCGGTAAGCCACATGTCACGCACGATCACCAGCTTGAGCGGATCTGCCACGTCCTTGAAGCGACGTTCCAGCAGCTTCTTGGTCTGGTTGTTATGGATGTGCGGCTGCAGCAGCGCAGCGTTTGCGGCAGAGCCCGTCATCACCACCTTGATGGCGCCCTGCGCGGGGTCGTCGCTGTGCCAGTCGGGCCGCAGTTTGACGATGGCCGCATAGAGCCGTGCGCAGATCTCGCGGCTCATGGCCACCACCATGCCCTTGCCCGCCACCGCCGTGTTGCGCGCCTCAAAGTGCTGCACGATGTCCGCCGCCACCAGGTCCACCCGCTCCTTGGTGCCCACCAGCTTTTCCAGGGCTGCCCAGCGGGTTTTCTCGGCCTCTTTCAACGCGGGGTCTTCTTCATCTTCAAAGACCTCTTCCACCTCGGCGTTCAGCGCCTCCATCGCCACTTGGTCCAGGTTCAGCTTGGCCAGGCGGCTTTCGTAAAAGATGGGTACGGTGGCACCATCGTCCACCGCGTCTTGAATGTCGTAAATACTGACGTACTCGCCAAACACCGCGCGGGTGTCGTGGTCGCCCGCCTCAATGGGTGTGCCGGTAAAGCCCACAAATGTGGCGTTCTTCAAACCGTCGCGCAGGTGCTTGGCAAAGCCGTACTTGTATTTGCCACTCTTCTTGTCCAGCACCGCGCGAAAGCCGTATTGCGAGCGGTGCGCCTCATCGGCCATCACCACAATATTGTTGCGGTCACTCAGCAGGGGGAACACCTCTTCGCCATCAGCGGGCGTGAACTTCTGCACCGTGGTAAAGATAATGCCGCCCGAAGGCCGCCCGGCCAGCAGGGCGCGCAGCTCGTCGCGGCTGCCCGCTTGCTGCGGCTGCTCGCGCAACAGGCTGCGGGCACCGACAAAGGTCTGGAACAGCTGGCCGTCCAGGTCATTGCGGTCCGTCACCACCACCAGCGTGGGGTTGTGCATTTCCGGCTGCTGCATCAGCTTGGCGGCAAAACACACCATGGAGATGCTTTTGCCCGAGCCCTGCGTGTGCCACACAATGCCGCCCATGCGCGAACCGGGCTTGACCCGCTCGGCATACGTGGCCCATTGGTCTTGCAATGTGTTGGCGGCTGGCTGCGTAGCGGCAATCACCGCCGCCTTCACCGCCGCGCGCACGGCGTGGAACTGGTGGTAGGCGGCAATCTTCTTCACCACTTGGCCATCGGCCATTTCAAACAACACAAAGTAGCGCAGATAGTCCAGCAGCAGTGCCGGCGCAAAGAAGCCGCGCACCACTTTCTCTAGCTCGTATTCCAGCAGCGGGCGGTCGTTTTCGTTCTTGACTGTGCGCCAGGGTAAAAAGCGCTCAAAACTGGCGGTGAGCGAGCCTATGCGCGCATGCAATCCGTCGGAGGCTACCAGCGCCTCGTTGGTCACAAACAGGTCCGCCAGCTCGTCTTTGTAGGTCTGCAACTGGTGGAAAGCGTCTTTGATGCCCACTTGCTCCGCAGCTAGGTTTTTGAGCTCAATCACCGCAATCGGCAGGCCGTTGATAAAACACACGAGGTCTGGCCTGCGCGGCTGCTTGCTTCCCTGCACGGTGAACTGGTTCACCACCAAAAAGCGGTTGCGCTCGGGCGTGTCAAAGTCCACCAGCACCACGCGATTGCCCCGGCGCTCGCTGTTAATCTGTACCTCCACCGGCACACCGCCCACCAGCGCTTCGTGGAAGGCGCGGTTGCTTTGGATGAGCGAAGGGTGGTCTGGCTTGCCAAGCTGGTGCGCCACATCGTCCAGCACAGCGGCGGGGATTTGCGGGTTCAGCCGCGCGAGCGCTTCGCGCAGCTCACCTTGAAGCAGGACCTGGCGATAGTCACTGCGCTGGGGGCTGTCGCTGTCCGGCGCGATGTCAGGGCCAGCGCGGTAGTCCCAGCCGGTGTCTTGGAACCAGGTGAGAGCGAGTTGCTCGAGGTCGGACTCGATCATGCGCGCACCAGACCGGGTTTCAATCCAAGTCGCTCTTGGAATTCCGAGGGAATGTCATTCCAATGTTCAATCAAAAGATCAACCAGTTGCCTACCATTGACCAGGCCGATGCGCGGGAAGCCGTTTTCAAGTGCGACCTCTGCAGCTGCAGACTGGAAATCGGCTGTTGTAATGAAAGCTCCTTGGTATACGCGAAGCCATTAAGTAAATCAGCCGATACCGATGGAGTTAAGATATAGATCCCGTCGCCCGTAGCAGTTTCCTCAAATTTCGTTGAAAGACCGACGTTATCCAATTTATAATCTCAGGGGCTAACCTC
>JAIXVK010000470.1 GCA_027483085.1 Comamonadaceae bacterium
AATTTTAGAAAAAGGCCTAAATAACCCCCTAAATCTGCCGTTAAGAACAGTACGTCAACTCCTAAAAGCCACCGGAGGGGCCGCAAGGTCTACCCAAAATGCAACTGCCAACCATTGAGCGAACCCCGAATATGCGCCCCGCCGGCGTAGATGCGGTGTCGTCTGGGGCAAATAGGGTTCTCCCAGTTGCTCCGGTCAACCCGCCTGCCGGTGTTACCAAGTCGATCGAGTCCAGTCCGGATGTGATCGACAAGGTGAACCCTGCACTGAAGCCCCAAAACAGCGGAGACGCACCCTTTGAGAGTGTGGCCGACCCCTTGAAGAAGGGCAGTGACGCGGTGGTGGAGAAAGACTGGACGATTCAACGGCCCGCGAAGGAAAAGGTGGAGGATCCTCCTCCCAAGCCGATTTCACAGGTGTTGATGGACCATCTCAAAACTATGTGGACTGCAAGCGCAAGCGCGGTGCAGATCGAGCAGGTCAAGAATCAGCTCACCACGCCACAGCCGGTGTCGCCGGCCGACGCGCCGGGACAGCTGGCCAAACAGGCGCTGGTGTACAGCCCCAGCAAAATCAAGAAAACAGAAAGCATGTGAGCTGACTCCACTTCGGTGGAGTTCGCCCGGCCGCCTTGGGGTGGTCTAACATCTCGGACATGCATACATCCGCACTTGTCCTTTTTTCCGGCGGTCAGGACTCCACCACTTGTCTGGCTTATGCCCTTGAGCGCTACGAGCGCGTGGAAACCATCGCTTTCGACTACCGCCAACGCCACAACGTGGAATTGACTGCGCGCTTGAATGTGTTGCGTGAAATAAAAGCGCGCTTTCCGCAGTGGGCCACCAAACTGGGCGAAGACCATTTGCTGGATCTTGCGGTGCTGGGTGAGGTGAGCGAGACCTCGCTGACCCGCGACACCGCATTCAAGATGGAGGCCAACGGGCTGCCCAACACCTTTGTGCCCGGGCGCAACCTGCTTTTCATGACCCTCGCTGCCGCACTGGCCTACCGCCGTGGACTGCAAGTGATTGTGACCGGCGTTTGCGAGACTGATTTTTCGGGCTACCCCGACTGCCGGGACGACACCATGAAGGCGCTCCAGCTAGCCTTGTCGCTGGGCATGGACCAGCGCTTTCTGATTGAGACCCCGCTGATGTGGATCGACAAGGCCCAAACCTGGGAGCTGGCCCATGCGCTGGGCGAGCGCTCGGGCGAGCCCGGAGGCGGTAACGCCTTGGTGGACTTGGTGGTCGAGCACACCCACACCTGCTATCTGGGTGACCGCACCCACCGCCAAGCGTGGGGCTATGGCTGCGGTACCTGCCCAGCGTGTGAGTTGCGGGCCAAAGGCTACGCCGGCTTTACAGACAAGGTGAAGTGCGCAGCCGCCTGAGCGTCGGGGCTGGCCGCTTCTGCGGCTTGCGGGTTGGGCTCCAATATCCAGCGTTGGTTATGGAAGGCGGCAACACCCGGGCGGTGGGCAATGGATACCAGGGCGCCGCCCTTTTCTGCCACCAGATCGCACATGCGTTGGTAGAGGACCGCCTCGGCTGCTTCGTCGAGGGCGCTGGTGGCTTCGTCTGCAAATAGCCATTGGGGTTTTTTGAGCAAAACACGGGCGATGGCCAAGCGCTGTTGCTCGCCACCGGAGAGCTTCTGGCTCCAGGCGTCCACGACATCCAAGGAATCTGCCAGATGCGGTAGCAAGGCATCGCGCAGCGCCTGTTGCAGTGCTGCGTCCGGGTATTGCGGCGCCAAGGCGGGGTAGGCGAGGGCGTCCCTCAGCGTGCCGTTGGGGAAATAGGCGCGTTGCGGCAGAAACATGCTGTCCGCCGGCAGTGCCACCGCTCCTTCCGAGTAAGGCCAGATGCCTGCCAGGGTGCGGAACAGGGTGGACTTGCCGCTACCCGACGGGCCTTGCAGCAGAATCCGGTCGCCCGGCTGCGCGTGCAGGCGCGTGTGGTCCAGCAGCGTGGTGCCGCCCGGCAAAGAAATACGCAAGGGGCTGGTGTCCAGCTGAGGTGTATTTGCTACTGTTTTTGTAGCTGCTTGCGCGCGTTGTGTGCGGGCTATCGCCCTAAAAGACTCTTCAAAGCTCGTGAGGCGGTCGGTGGTGGCGCGCCAGCTGGCAAGGCTGCTGTAGGTGTCGACAAACCAGCTCAAGGCGCCCTGCACCTGACCGAAGGCACCCGAAATCTGCGTCAGCTGGCCCAGCTGAATGGCACCACTGAAAAAGCGCGGGGCCGCCACCACAAACGGGAACACCACCGCGGCCTGCCCGAAAAAGCTGGTGAACCAGATAAGCCCCTTCTGGGCTTTGATCAGCGCCAGGTTGTTGCTGAGCACCCGGCTGAACCGCTCTGCCATTTGCTCCCGCACGACGCGCTCCCCACGGTCCAGCGCAATCGATTCGCTGTATTCGCGCGCCCGGACCATGTGGTGGCGAAAATCGGCTTCCACCCGCTGTTGCTCGAAATTGAGCGGGATCTGCTTGCGTCCGATGTAGTGGGTGATCACGCTGCCCACCGCGCAGTACAGCACCGCCATCCACACCATAAAGCCGGGAATCGAATAGTCTTGCCCCCCCAGCGTGAAGGCAAATGCACCGGAAAGCGACCACAAAATGCCCACGAAGCTGGCCAAGGTGACGACAGAGTTCAACAGCCCCATGCTGAGCGAGATGGTGTAGCTGGTGAATTGGTTGATGTCTTCCTGAATCCGCTGGTCCGGGTTGTCGGTGTGGGCGCCATGCGCGGCGGGTGCAAAGCGGGCCAGTTCCATTTGGTAAAAAGCTTGGTGCGACATCCACTTGTGCAGGTAGTGGTCGGTCATCCAGGCGCGCCAGCGCATTTCAAGCAATTGGGTCAGGTAGAACTTGTAGACCGCAATCACGATAAAGCCGAAAGCCAGGTAGCTGAACCGCCCGAGCTGCTCCCAGAACACGGCCGCATTCTTCTCCTGAAGCGAGTCGTAAAACAAGCGGTTCCAGTCGTTAAACACCACCGCCATGTAGACCAAGGCCAGGTTGAGGGCCACGATGGCTGCCAACATGCCGCGGGCCTTCCATTTGTCCTCAGAAGAAAAGTAAGGCGTGGACAGCGCCACGGCGCGCTGGATAAATGCCCGGAAGGCCGCCCATTTGGCGGACACAGATGCCACAAATGCCATGCAAAAAATCTCGGTTGAGGGAACAAGGCCGGCACCGCGCGGGGCGTTGCCGTGAGACCACGGGGCATATTAG
>JAIXVK010000567.1 GCA_027483085.1 Comamonadaceae bacterium
CACCACATCGGCAATCAGCCAACCCGTGTTGCTGGGTTTGAGGGGCTCAATATCCGCCATGATCAGGCACACCCCGGCGCGTGCCTGCACTTGGGGCTGTAGTGCGCAAATGCAGTGCGTCGGGTTGATGCGGCAGCCCGGGCACCGCTCCCCCTTCATGCCGCCGCGCGCCAGAAACGGCTTGCTGCTGCGGGCCAGGCGTGCAGCGCGCAGGCGCGATACTGCGTGGGGCTCTGCGGGAACCGGCTTATGCATCGGGTTCCCATCCGTTCATGCGAGTTTGCACCGCCTGCAAGACCGCATACAAAGACGCGGCCTCTTCCTCGCCCAGCGCGCCAAACAGGTCTTCGGCCAGTGTGGCCTCGAGGGCCAGAAACCAGGCGCTTTTCTGTTCGCCCTCCGGCGTCAGGCTCAGGCGCCACACCCGGCGGTCTCGCTCATCGGGGGTGCGCACCAGCAGTTGCCGGTCTTCCAGCTCGCGGATCAGGCGGGCCATCTGGCCCTTGTCCCGCCCCATGGACTGCACCAACTGTTGCTGGGTAGCCCCGGGACTACGCTGGCACAGGCACAGCGCGTGCAAATGCAGCGGGCCCAGGCCCTGCTCAACGTCGGCAGCCAGCATGCGGGCCTTGAGGATTTGCTGCGCTTGGCCCGAGGCCGTCATGAAGGCCACAAACGTGGCGACTGTCAGCGAGCTCTCGGCGTTGGTAGACGGGGGCGGTAGGGAAGGAGATGTGGTCGGCATAGTGCTATATGGTTGACTTTATCAACCAATATTTCTACAATGTTGATATTGTCAACTATTAATGCTTCCATGCCTACTTCTGCCTTCTGCAAAATTCCTCCGCCCGTTCTCATCTTGCCCACCATCGCTTTGTTGCTCAGCGCCCTCATGACCTGGGCCAATGCCGCAGCCGGTGCCCCGTTCGCAGCGCTGTGGGCGCGCAACTTTGCCACTTGCCTTGTGATGCTTCCGCTGATTTTGCTGGGCATCGCCCAACTCGAAAAACTGGTCGCCATGGTGGCGCCCACGCTGCGTCCGTTCTGGGGCAAGGTGGTGGTGTCGCTGCTGAGCTCATTGGCCATCGAAAGCCTGTTGGCGCTCGTCATCTCGCTGATCAACAGCCCGCGGGACGCCACCTTGCCGCTCTACTGGTGGAAGGCTTTCAGCCGCTCGCTGCCTATCGGGCTGCTGATCGGGTTTTTCATGGGCTTCTACATGAAACCCAAGCTCGACGCCATGCGCCGCGCGCGCCAGACTTAAGTCGCCAGCGTCCGCCATGTTTCGCATGCCTCTCCGACATAATGTGACCGATGTCAAATTCGCGACCTTGGCGTATCTCGAGTGGCTACTTGTTTCTGGTAGCGCTACTTTTATTGGCCTTTGCGCTGGGCTATCTGGTGGTGCGCAACACGGTGCAAAAAACCGTAGACCACCAGGCGCTGTCGATAGCGCAAGTGGTTGCCAGCCAGGCCGCTACCGCGCGGACGGTTTACTCCCGCGAGATTGCCGAAAAGCTGCGCCGTGACGGCTCGGGCCCCAGTGAAAACTTTCTCACCATGCCCGGCCATGTGCCCATTCCGGCGCAGTTCTTGAAGCAAATGGCGCAAGCCGCCAGCCAGAACACAGACAACCTGTTTGCCTACCGCCCCGTCAGCAAATGGAACCTGGACCCCGGCCAAGGCCTGAACGACGACTTTCTGCGCTGGGCCTGGCCACAGCTCGAAACCCAAGAAAAATCTGCCCCGCCAGACCTGGTGCAATGGCGGGTCATCAGCCGTATCGATGAGCAAGACGGTATCCGCGTGCTGCGCTACCTCAAGGCCGACCCCGCCTCCGACATGTCGTGCGTGGCATGCCACAACGCCTACGAAAAGCGCCCCGACATCCTGGCCCGCCGCACCGCAGAAGGCATCACCCCCGGCAAGCAATGGAAGCAAAACGAGCTCTTGGGCGCCCTCTACGTCACGGTGCCGCTGGACAAGGCCGAGCTGGTCGCCAAGAGCTACGTCACTGACGCCACCTTCTTTTTTGGCCTGATTCTGGTTGCCTCGGTGATTGCCATGATGGCCTACAAAACCCGCACCGAGCGGGAGCTGCGCCACGCCAAGCGCGCCGCTGAGCAGGCCAACAATGCCAAAAGCGAGTTCCTGGCCAACATGAGCCACGAGATCCGCACCCCGATGATCGGGGTCATCGGCATGACCGAGCTCGCGCTCGACACCGACCTCTCCCCCCAGCAGCGCGACTACCTGACCACCGTCAAAGGCTCGGCGCAGACCCTGATGGTCATCCTGAACGACCTGCTCGATTTCTCCAAGATCGAAGCCGGCAAACTGCACATCGAGCACATCGATTTCTCAGTGCTGGAGACCCTCAACGACATCTTGCGCCCCCTCATCGCGCGGGCTGAGGCCAAGAACATCGCGCTCGAATACCTCTGGCCCACCAACTTGCCCACCGTTCTGCGTGGCGACCCCGGCCGTATCCGCCAAGTGCTGAGCAACCTGGTGGACAACGCCATCAAGTTCACCTTGGAGGGGCAGGTCCGCGTCACGCTCCGATCCACCCGTTTGCCCAATGGCACGGTAGAGCTGCAGTTTGCGGTGAGCGACACCGGCATCGGCATGTCGGCAGCCACCCAGAAACACATTTTTGAGTCCTTCAGCCAGGCCGATGCGTCTACCACCCGGGGCTTTGGCGGCACCGGGCTGGGCTTGAGCATCTGCAAAAACCTGGTCGAGCTCATGGGCGGCGGCATCTGGGTCGAGAGCGCGCCCTCCATGGGCAGCACCTTCTATTTCACGGTGCCACTGCAGCCGGCCCAGCAGGGCCCGGCGGTGGTTTACACCCCTGAAGTGTCTGCACCACCCCTGCCAAGCACCCCCGCAAATACGGAGCCTGCACTCCCGGGCGCACCCTGCCGCATCCTGCTGGTAGAAGACCACCCGATCAACCAAAAACTGGCCATCACCCTCCTGAGCAAGTGGGGCTACGAGGTGGTACTCGCCGAGAATGGGCAAGAGGGGCTGGACCTGTTCAAGGGTGGCCACTGGGACCTGATCTTGATGGACGTCCAAATGCCCGTCATGGGCGGCCTCGAGGCGACCCGCGCCATGCGCGCGTGGGAGCGCCAGGAGCAGCGGCCCCGCACCCCCATCATCGCCATGACCGCCAACGC
>JAIXVK010000396.1 GCA_027483085.1 Comamonadaceae bacterium
GCTTCGATCGACGACAATAGTGGGCCTTCGGCGCGCTCTGCGCAACGCACTGACCTTCTGAGCGAGAACCACCGCCCCATGACCCCTCTGATCCGCGAATTAGCCCACACCGAGTTGTTGTGCAATTTGCCTGACGCTGTTCTGGAGCAGGTGGCCGTGCATGCAAGCCCCCGTTTGCTGGCAGCCGGAGAAGTGTTGTTGGCCCCAGAGCAAAACAATGCGCATGTGTTCGTGCTGCTGAGCGGTGCATTGACCATCCATTTTGGAACCGCGGACTCTCCGGTGATCCGCGAGGTGGCTCCGGGTGGGTCGGTGGGGGAAATGTCTGTGATTGATGGCACCCGTCCGTCTGCTTATGTGGTGGCCAAAATGCCGAGCCGTGTGCTGGGTATCCACCGCGATTTGATTCAGGCTTTGGTGGCACAAACCCAGTCGGTGGCGGGCAACCTGCTCAAGCTGCTCACCCGTTGGATGAAAGAGAACACGCACCGTATCGTCAGCGACCGCTTGCAGATTGAGGAGCTGACCGACCACGTTCATGTGGACGCATTAACGCGGCTCTACAACCGGCGCTGGCTGGACAATGCGCTGGAGCGGCTGCTTGCGCAAGCCATCAAAGCGCAGCAGGGTCTTGGCGTCTTGCTCATCGATGTGGACTACTTCAAGCAATACAACGATACCCATGGGCACCCGGGGGGCGATCAAGCGCTGGTGGCCTTGAGCAATGTGCTCAAAACCACTCTGAGGCCCTATGACTTCGCCACCCGCTACGGTGGCGAGGAGTTTTTGGTGCTGCTACCTCACACGACGGTGGAAGAGGCCATCGCGACTGCGCAGCGCCTTTGGGACGCTGCGCAAGGCGTCGCCATCGTTTCGCCGACGGGCACAGCACTCCCGGGTATTACCGTGTCCATCGGCGTGGCGGTGAGCGATGTCCACTCCACAGTGCATTCGCTGGTCGCTGCGGCGGATGAAAAACTCTACCTAGCCAAGAACTCAGGCCGCAATTGCGTGAAGTTTTGAATTTGCAGGTTCTTTTGGAGGGCGGTAAGCCCTGTTGTGCATGTCATTTTTTACCCGCCCTCGAAATGTGTTTCTGCTTGCAGGCCTGTGTTGCCTGCTGTGGGGTAGCGCCTATCCGGCCATCAAGCAGGGCTATGCCTTGTTGGAGATCAGTCGCAGCGACTTGGCCGCCCAGATTCTCTTTGCGGGCTACCGGTTCGTAGGGGCTGGCGCTTTGCTCCTGATGTTCGCCAAGCTCACTGGTAAGGACTTGCGATTGCAACGTGCGCAGGTGGGTGAAATGGCTGCACTGGGGGTGTTCCAAACCACGCTGCAGTACATCTTTTTTTACATCGGCGTCGCCAACACCACGGGGGTGAAGGCTTCCATTCTCAACACCTCCGGCGTGTTTTTCAGTGTGCTGCTGGCGCATTTTTTGTACCACAACGACACCCTGACCTGGCGCAAGATGTCAGGTTGCGTGCTGGGCCTCGCAGGGGTGCTGGCAGTGAACGCAGGCGGGCTGCTGGGCGATGCCCATCCAGCAGACACAGGTTTCTCCTGGCTGGGAGAAGGTTTTGTGGTGCTGGCCGCGCTGGTGTTGTCGTCCGCATCCTTGTACGGAAAGCGTCTATCGCAGCGTATGGACTCGGTGGTGATGACTGGCTACCAACTCGGTATCGGGGGGCTCGTGCTAGTGGCTATCGGATGGGGTGCGGGCGGGCGCATCAACAGCTTCTCGTGGGCGCCTGCGCTTCTGCTGGCGTACATGGCGCTGTTGTCAGCGGTGGCCTTTGCGCTGTGGGGCGTGCTGTTGAAATACAACCGCGTCAGCACCGTGGCGCTCTACAGTTTTTTGGTGCCTGTGTTTGGGGCCGGACTGTCTGCCTTGTTTCTCGGCGAATCGCTGTTGGAGTGGAAGTACCTTGTGGCCTTGCTGTTGGTCAGCTTGGGCATATACCGCGTTACCAAGGAGCAGTAAACGCTGGGGAATTGTGCAGAGGAAATCGCAAGCCCAAAACGCTCGCCAAAAATGGTGGTGTCTGGTGGATGTTTTCTTCTGGTTCTAAGGGTGTCACAGAAGCCCAGTGGGGCCTATGCTGATCTTGTTTCAAGATCGTGACACGGTGACAGTTTTTCGTGATTTGCCGGTCGTTTCGTGTGCCCAACAACAGCTGCTTACGGCCCCGAAAAACCCGGCTTTACCCATGACATACTGGCCGCATGCGTGTGTCTTTTCTACTGGTTTTTGCACTCGGATTGTGCGGTGTGCTGTCCGCTTGTTCCACCCAAAGCCTTGTCACTAAAGGCATGGCAGATGCGCTGGCCAGCCAGTCTTCCTCGGAAGAAGATGACCTGCAACTTGCACGCGAGGCCAGTGCTTTTTATCTGAAGCTGTCCGAGTCGGTGCTCCTGAAAACGCCGGCTCATACCGCGCTGGCCACCTCGGTCACCAGTGGCTTCACCCAGTACGCCTACGCCTTTGTGGCCCTCGAAGCCGAGAAGCTTGAAACACAGGATGTCAAAGCCGCGCTGCAGCAGCGCCAGCGGGCGGCACGCCTTTACGAACGCGCCAAGCAGCACGGCATACGTGCACTGACTTTGCAGCAGCCCGGCCTGCTGGAGGCACTCGCAACCAACAAGCCGGTACCACTCCGTGCCGAACAGGTGGGCCTCGCTTACTGGACAGCCGCCGCGTGGGCCGCATCTATTTCGCTTAGCAAGGACCAGCCCGAGCGCGTAGCCGACTTACCGCAAGTGCTGCGGCTTGCAGAGGCTGCGTATGCTTTGGCGCCACACCATGATGAAGGTGCCATTGCCTCTTTGCTCGGCACGCTGGAGGCCTCGCGGCCCGGCGGCAGTACGGCGGATGCCGCCACCTACTTTGCCCGTGCTGCCCAATCTGGCGCGGGCCGCAGTGCAGGCGTGTTGGTGGCTGAGGCAGAAGCCTTGGCACTGCCCGCGGGTGATCGCCCCCGCTTTGAGGCGCTCCTGCAACAAGCGCTGCAAGTCGCCCAAACGCATCGCAACTTAGCCAACGAAGTCATGCGCGAACGCGCGCAGTGGCTGCTTAACACGCTCGACGACCGGTTCTGATCTATGCACACTCCACGCCGCCTGATTCTCACTTTGCTCGCCAGCCTTGCTTTGCCACTCACCAGCCAGGCCCAGGTGGCACAACTTCGCATCGCCAGTGTGGTGCCGAAGAACTCGCTCTATCACCAGTCACTGCTGGAGCTGGGCGAGGCCTGGCGCACCGCCCAAGGCGCCGGTGCACGCTTTACGGTATTCACGGATGGTAGCCAGGGTGGCGAGGCAGAGATCGTTCGACGCATGCGCATCGGCCAGTTGCAGGGCGGCTTGATGTCGGTAGTAGGGTTGCGAGATATCGAGCCCAGCATTGCCGCATTGCAAAACCTGCCCTTGTTGTTTCGAAGCTGGGAGGAAATCGATTACGTGCGGGACAAAATGCGCGCCGGCATGGAAAAGCGTTTCCTGGACAAGGGTTTTGTGGTGATAGGTTGGGGCGACGCGGGCTGGGTGCGGTTTTTCAGCAAAGAAGCAGCCTTCAGCCCCGGAGATTTCAAAAGTCGCAAATTCTTTGCATGGGGCAGCGAGCCGGAGCAACAAGCCATCATGAAAAGCTTGGGCTATACCCCGGTGCCACTGGAAACAGGCGATGCACTGGCCGCCATCCAGACCGGAATGATCGATGTGCTGCCTTCCACGCCTTACTTTGCACTGGCAAGCCAGGTGTTCGGCACCGCCAAACACATGCTGGACATCAACTGGGCGCCCATCGTCGGTGCGCTGGTCGTCACCCAGAAAGCATGGGATGCCATGACGCCTGCGGGCCAGGATGCGCTGCGCAAAGCCGGCGAAAAAGCCGGTCTTGCCATGCGGGCACAGGCGCGCAAAGAGGTAGATGAGGCCGTCAGCGCGATGCAAAAGCGCGGCCTCACCGTGAACCGCCCGAACGAGGCGCAAATGCGCGAGTGGAATGCCTTGGCGGAACAGCTTTACCCGCGCATCCGCGGAGCCATGGTTCCGGCCGACACTTTTGATGAGGTCTTCGTGCATCTGCGCGCCTACCGGGCCGGGAAGCGTTGATGCGATTCGCACACTGGGGGCGCCTCGACGAGTTGCTGTCAGGCACAGCGCTGGCCCTCATGGTGTTGCTGCCTGTGGTTGAAATGGGTTTGCGCGCCAGTAGCGGGTTAGGCGTGGAAAACGCGTCGGTGCTGGTGCAACACCTTGGCTTGGTGATGACCATGTTCGGCGCGGTGGCGGCGGAGCGCTACGGGCACCTGACTTCGCTGGGCTCCAGCCTCGGACAGTGGGGCAATGCAGGTACTCAAGCCCTGATCAAAAGCCTGGTGCAAGGTGCCAGCGGTGTGCTGGCGGGTTTGCTGGCCTTGGCAAGCTGGCGCTTTGTGGCCACTGAAATGCTGGCCCCGCAGGCGCTGGCTTATGGTATCCCGGTGTGGTGGGTGCAAGCCAGCATGCCGCTGGGTTTTATGCTGTTGGGTATCCGGCTGGCTTCCCGCTGCACGGCAGCGCCCCTGCTGCGCTGGCCAGTCGCGGTGCTGCTGCCGCTCGCGGGTTGGGCACTCGGTGTGCATTCGGATGGAATGCCCCAGCCGATCACGCCCGGCCTAGTGTTGCTCGCCGCCATGCTGATTGCGGGGGCACCGGTGTTTGCGGTGCTGGGCGGCCTGTCGCTGCTACTGTTCGCAGGCGACGCACTGCCGCTGGCGTCAGTGGCGCTGAGCCATTACCAGATCACCGTCAACGCTTCGCTGCCCGCGCTGCCGCTTTACACCCTGGCTGGTTTGTTGCTCGCGCGCAGTGGCGCGGCGCAGCGACTGAGCGCGTTGTTTGTGGCCATGTTCGGTGGTGGTGTACGAGGTAGCGTGATTGCTGCGGCTGTGTTGTGCTCGACCTTCACTGCATTCACAGGCGGCAGTGGTGTCACCATTCTGGCGCTCGGCGGCCTGTTGCTTCCTCTATTGATGAAGGCCGGTTACCCGGAGCAGCGTGGCATTGGCCTGGTCACGAGTGCGAGCGCACTGGGCGTACTACTAGCGCCTTCCGTACCCTTGATTTTGTACGCTGTGATCGCCCGTGTGCCCATCACGGACATGTTTCTCGCCGGTTTGATTCCGGCCCTGTTGATGGTGCTCTGCCTGCTTCTGCTGGGTGGTTTTTTGCGCCGCGACAAAGAGGCCCCGGTGGCTGCTCCGCCGGATTTCCACGACGCACTGTCCGCCGCATGGACCGCAAAATGGGAAATCGCAACCCCTCTGGTTGCGCTTGGGAGCTTGCTTAGCGGTCTGGCCACGCCCATGGAAAGCGCAGCCCTCACCGCCGCCTACGCCTTGTTCACCCAAGCGCTGGTTCATCGTGAATTGGGCCTGAAACAACTTGCCCGCACCTTTAGTGATTGCGCCCAGATCATCGGCGGCGTGATGCTGATACTGGGCATGGCATTGGCGCTCACCAACTTCATGATCGACGCCGGAATTCCGGACCAGGCGGTCGAGTGGGTGCAAAGCGTCATTCCGAACCGCTATGTGTTTCTGGTGTTGTTGTGCATCTTTCTATTTTTCGCCGCTGCCTTGATGGAAATCTACGCGGCTATCGTGGTGCTGGTGCCGCTACTGCTTCCGCTGGCGAAGTCCTATGGCATTGACCCGGTTCACTTCGGAATCATCTTTTTGGCGGCCATGGAGGTGGGCTTTCTGTGCCCACCTGCCGGCATGAATATCTACTTCGCATCTGCCATGTTCAAGAAGTCCATTGCCACAGTGGCCCGGTCGGTGTTGCCTGCCATGGCGGCGATTTTTGTGGGCACACTGCTGATTGCACTTGTCCCGCCCCTTGCAACAGGCCTGCCTGCGCTGTTTCGGTAAGCTTCGGTCAAGCTGTCTGATACGGAGATCCCATGACCCCATCTTCCCCCGGCGCACATGCGCAACCGACCGATCGAAAAGGCATCTGGAGCTGGATGTTGTTCGACTGGGCTGCGCAGCCCTTTTTTACGGTGGTAACCACTTTCATCTTCGGGCCGTACTTCATCTCACGCATGGTGCTCGATGCGAACGGCAACCCCGATCCGGTGGCGGGACAAGCTGCTTGGGGCTATGCCATCGCCATCGGCGGCTTGGTGATGGCGGTGCTGGCTCCAGTGCTTGGCTCTATTGCAGACCAGAGCGGGCCACGTAAGACTTGGATTGCAGCCTTTGCTGTGCTGAAAATCGCGGGGCTGCTGTGTTTGTGGAGTGCCGCACCGGGCTCCAGTGTTTTCTGGATTTTGCTGGCCTATACCGTGGCCGCTGTGGCTGCCGAGTTCTCTATCGTTTTCAATGACTCGATGCTTCCGTCTCTCGTCCGCAACGAGAAGATCGGCGCTGTGTCCAACACCGCATTCGGTCTGGGCTATCTGGGCGGCATGTTGGTGTTGATCATTGTGCTGACTCTGCTGGCTGGAAGTGCGGCTACTGGCAAAACACTTATCGGTATCGCGCCTCTGTTCGGACTCTCGCCGGCCTCGGGGGAAGATGCCCGTGTGACCGGGCCTCTCTCTGCGCTGTGGTACCTGGTTTTTATCCTGCCGATGTTTTTGTTCACCCCTGACCGTGGCACCCGCCGCCCCATGGGTGAGGCGGTCAGGTTGGGGCTCTCGGAAATGCGCCAGACCTTGGGCGAGCTGCGGCGCCGCGCCGGACTGATGCGCTTTCTGATAGCACGGATGCTTTACCAAGACGGTATCGGAGCTTTGCTGGCGCTGGGGGGCGGGTTTGCCGCCGGTATGTTTGGCTGGTCCATCATTGAGCTGGGTATCTACGGAATCATCCTCAATATCACCGCCATTGGCGGCTCCGTCTGGGGCGGCAGAATGGACACTAAGCGTGGCTCGAAGCGGGTGGTGATAGGCGCTATCGTCGCGTTGTTGGTGGCCACCCTCGGCATTATTTCCACCGGGCCGGGTTTCACCTTGTTCGGACTTTGGACTTTTGCCACGACTGACACGGGTGGCTTGTTTGCCACAGGTGCGGAGAAAGCGTAC
>JAIXVK010000353.1 GCA_027483085.1 Comamonadaceae bacterium
ATCAGGAACATGGACATCACCGCCGTTGACAGCAGCAGGTTGCGATCGGTGATCCAGGCGACACCGTCGCCAAAGGCGTAATACGCCGGTGCGAACAAGGCAGCCACCAAAGACGCCAAAGACGAGTAGCGGAAGGCATACGCCACGATCAGCCAGGTCAGGCCTGTGGCCAGCGCCAACCAGCCGCTGGTCGCCACCAGCACGCCCATCGCGGTGGCCACGCCCTTGCCGCCCACAAACTTGAAGAACACCGGATACAAGTGGCCGATGAAGGCGGCAAAACCCGCCAGCGCCATGGTGCCCTCACCCAAGCCATAAGGCTGGCCCCACCATTGGATTGCAGCTACCGGCAGCCAGCCTTTGACGGCATCTAGCAGCAGCGTGACCACTGCAGCAGCCTTGGAGCCGGAGCGCAGCACATTGGTGGCGCCGGGGTTTTTGCTGCCGTAGGTGCGCGGATCGTTCAGGCCCATGACGCGGCTCACGATGACGGCAAACGACAAAGATCCGATCAAATAAGCCAATACGCCCGCCAAAATCGGGAAAAGAAAAGTGGATGGTTCCAAAGCAACTCCGTATCACTGCTACAGCTGTGGGAAAAGGCCTATTCTGCCAGCCCACCAGGCGTCTGCAGATCGGCCCTAGGCCGAGACGCCCGCCCTACTACGCTGCCTTACCTTGCGCTTGCCGAATTGCTCCGCCGCCGCAATCAGGTGCATGGAGAACGCCGCCACCGAGGCTGGCAATGAGCGCCCCTTCAAAGCCAAAATCTGCAAACGTCGCTGCTGCAGCTGCACTTCTTCAAACGGTCGGGCCACCAGATGCCCGCTTTCCATCCAGGGAGCTGCGGTGAGATAACTGGCTAGCATCACATCTTGGGGGCACACCATGGGCAAAAGGGCCGCCGAGAAATTGCTAGTAACGGTGGCGGTGTAGTGCAGGCCCAGCATGCTGCAGCATTGATCGAACAACTGCGTAGCCGTAAGACCACTGGTAGCCATCAATAACGGATAGTGCACCACTTGCGCCACGGTAACCTGCCGCTGCCGCGCTAACGGATGCTCCGGCCGCATGATCGCGCAAACGGGTGCAACCGCCGAGTGCAAGAGCTGCAAGCCCTTCTCCGGCCGGGTGCTGTACTTCAAACCCAGATCAGCTTCACCGCGCAACACCAACGCCGCTACCTCGTCGGGAGAACCGACCTGCAGATGGATCTGCGCTTGAGCATGTTGCTCGCGAAACGCCCCCAGTACCCATGGCAAAAAACCGGCTGCAAAGCCTTCGGTAGAAGCCACCCGGACCAGATGTCTTTCCTGCTCTGCCAGCCCCCGGATTTGCGCAAGCAGTTGATCTGATTCCTGGGCCTGCGCCGTGGCGTAGGCCAGAAGTTGGGCACCCGCATCGGTTAGACGCATGCCGCGTGCCTGCCGCTCGAAAAGGGCGACTGACAAGGAATCTTCCAGCTTGGCCAGCTGGCGACTCACCGCCGATGCCGCCACGTGTAGCTGGGCAGCAGCCTGGTTGACCGAGCCTGAGCGTGCAACTTCCAAGAAGTAGCGAAGGGGCAGGCTTTGAAAGGAAACACGCATGGCAAGTTTGTTGCTAATAAAGCAACAGTCTATTGCCATATCTCTCATTCAGGCAAGGCCAATCTGGTGTGAAATTTGCCTTGTGTCACGCGGTTTACATGTTCCACATCCCGCTTACCCAAGGACGACTCATGCGCTTGCTTTCCTCACTCTCCATCACCCTGCTGGCTATCAGCGGCCTATTCATTTCGTCTCACGCCGCCGCCCAGGACGCTTGGCCCACCCGCACGGTGCGGCTTGTAGTGCCCTTTCCACCCGGTGGAGGCACCGACATCGTGGCGCGTGCCCTCGGTCAAAAGCTGGCAGTGCGCCTGGGCAAACCGGTGATCATCGACAACAAGCCAGGCGCTTCCACCATCATTGGTACGGAAGCGGTCACCAAAGCTGAGCCGGATGGGTACACCCTTTTGGTATCAGGCTCCACCAGCTACACCGTAAATCCGGCACTTCGCGCCAACTTGCCTTATGACCCGGCCAAAGACTTGGCCCCTATTGCGCTGGTGGCCCGTGCACCACTGGTACTGCTGGTCAATGCCAATTCACCCTACAAAACTCTGGCTGACCTGCTTGCTGCGGCCAAAGCCCAGCCCAAAAAAATCAACTACTACACCTATGGTGCCGGCTCGGCTCCCCATCTGGTGGGGACATTGATTGAGCAAGCAGCCAACGTTTCTATGCAGGATGTGCCCTACAAAGGCAGCAGCCAAGCCCTGATGGCTTTGATTGGCGGCGAAGTGCAAATGGGCATAGACACCGTGGCGGCTGCGGCACCGCACATCCGGTCCGGCAAACTGCGCGGGCTGGCCATACCCGGCAGCATCCGTTCCAGTGTCTTCCCGGAGATTGCCACTGTCCATGAGCTCAAGCTGCCAGGCGCCGCCTTTGACGGCTGGTACGCGATTGCAGCGCCTGCGCGTACGCCCCAGGCTGTTGTGCACAAGTTAGTGGCAGAGGTCAGCGTCGTCATGGCAGACCCGGACATGCAGGCACAACTGCGCGCACAAGCCATGGAGCCGGTCAATGTGGGCCCCGCAGCGGTGCGCAAAATCATTGACGACGAAATCACCCGCTACCGCGCTCACGCATGGCGCGCCAAGATCGTGGTGGAGTAAGCGCATGCAACGCCAAGACCTGTTGAAGCAAGTAGACCAGTTTTTCAGCACCGGTGGCCTGGCCACCGAACTGGCACGCCGTGTAGCCTTTCGCTCAGAGAGCGACACAGGGCAAAGTCCCCCGGCGCTACGCGAATACCTGGAAAATGAAATGCAGCCTTGGTTACATGCACAAGGTTTTGTCTGCGAAATCTTGCCCAACCCGGTGGCGAATGCGGGTCCGCTATTGCTGGCCCGCCGCATCGAAGACCCGGCCCTGCCTACCTTGTTGAGCTATGGCCATGGCGACGTGGTGAGCGGCCAGGAGGGTGCGTGGCGCGAAGGCTTGAACCCCTGGGAGCTGCGTATCGAAGGGGACCACTGGTATGGGCGGGGCACGGCCGACAACAAAGGCCAGCACACCATCACCCTGGCCGCATTGGCCCACACCCTGGCAGCCCGTAAGGCGCAGAGGCGGGGCTTGGGCTACAACGTGACCCTGCTATTGGAAACCGGTGAAGAAGCCGGCTCCCCCGGCCTGCGCACCATTTGCGAGACCTATCGCGACACATTAAGTGCCGATGTGTTTGTGGCAAGCGACGGACCGCGCATCAGTGCGGCCAGCCCTACACTTTTCCTGGGTTCACGCGGGGCGGTCAACTTCAGCCTTTCTGTACGCAGCCGGGAGCGTGCCTACCATTCCGGCAACTGGGGTGGCGTATTGGCCAACCCGGCCACGCTGTTGAGCCACGCGCTTGCCACCATGGTCAGCGCGCAGGGCCGCATTTTGGTGCCCGGCCTGCTGCCACCACCCGTGCCCGACAAACTGCGCAATGCCGTGCGCACTGTGGAAGTGGGCGCCGACCCGGATGCACCAACGCTGAGCCCCGGTTGGGGCGAACCCGGCTTGCGCCCCATTGAGCAACTGGTGGGCTGGAACACCCTGGAAGTGCTGGCCCTGGGTTCAGGCAACACCACTCGCCCCATCAATGCCATTCCGTCCAGTGCAGTGGCCCACTGTCAGCTGCGCTTTGTCGTGGGCACCGACTGGCAAAACCTCTCCCGCACCGTGCGAGCGCATCTCGATGCGCAGGGCTTTGAGATGGTCGATGTCGAGGTAGGCATGTCCTGCGGGGCTACCCGCCTGGACCTGGACAACCCTTGGGTGGACTGGACACTGGCATCCATGCAAGCCAGCCCAGGCAAAGTGCCTACATTGCTACCTAACTTGGCGGGCTCGCTGCCTAACGATCTGTTTGCCGATGTTCTGGGGCTGCCTACGCTGTGGATTCCGCACTCCTACCCGGCTTGCGCACAACACGCGTCCAACGAACACCTGCTGGGTTCGGTCGCACGCGAGGGCCTGGCCATCATGGCAGGGCTGTTCTGGGACTTGGGCGAAGAAAACAACGCACCCTGGGTGAGCGGACGCACACAAGCTTGAGCTACAAGGGCATGGCGCACTGCACCGCCGTAGCGCCTAGCAACTGCACGCACACCTGCGGTTCCAGCCCCACCAGATAACCGCGCCGTCCGCCATTGATGCAGATGCGGGGCAGCTCCAGAATGGTGGACTCGATGTACACCGGCATGGTCTTGCGCGTGCCAAAAGGCGAGGTGCCACCCACCAAATAACCACTATGGCGGTTGGCCACCTCGGGCGCGCAAGGCTCTACCGACTTGGCGCCAATCTGGCGCGCCAGATTTTTGGTGGACACCTTGCGGTTGCCATGCATGAGCACCACCAGGGGCTTGGCATCCTGGTCTTGCATGACCAGTGTCTTGACCACAGTGAACGGGTCAAACCCCAAAACATCGGCGCTGTGCGTGGCGCCGCCATGCTCCAGGTATTCGTAAGGGTGCTCGGTGAAAGCCACCTTGTTCGCTTTGAGCAGCTGAGTGGCAGGGGTTTCAGAGACGTGGTCTTTTTTGGCCATAGGGGCGTATTTTCATACGCTTTGGCGGGACTGAAAAAAGCTGATAGCCGATGCTTCCAGCGCTGCAAGGCCGTCTCCGTGCATGCGAAGTTAATCCCGCAATGGAATAAAGGCCACCGCATAACCTTTGCCTTGAAGCAATTTGGGCAGTGCTGTCTTGCCCGCCATATGCAGAGCACCTACGGCTACGAACACTCGTTTCCCATCTTGGTGCAACCTATCAATTTTTTGCGCCATCAGCACATTGCGTTGATCCAAGAGACGCGAGGAAAAGTCAGGTTGATTGGCGGTCATTTCTTGCTCTAGCTTCACAATAACTTGCCAATCGTTTTGTTGCCAAGCCTTGTTCAATTGCACCAACTCAGTTTGAATTTTTCCAGATTCAAAAGCAGTCAAAACGGATTCAAAAGCGCTATCAAACTCTAGTTGTGATGCAGGCGCTAAAGCAGTGATGTGCTGCGCCAATGTTTCAAGCGGCACAATGGTTTTACTCATCCGTTTGGCGATTTGTGCCAGCCTCGCATCGGGGCTATAGCCCCAAAACAATGATTGACGTTGTGCTTGCGAATTAACAAGTGGAACCGTCGAAGGTAGGGAAGAAACATTTGTCGCGTTAAAGACAAGACATTCTTTAGCGTAAGCCTTGCTCAGCTTGTCTAACTGGCTACTGGACAATTGAAACTGTGGCAGTTGCATCGAGGCCGGCAGAGTCTGTGGTTCGTAGGGATTGATCTCGACAGCCAAAACGTCGCTATTGCGCACCCTCGCCATGATTTGTGGTCCGGGCTTTGCGTAGTCGATATGGTTTAAGTGCATCGTGCCGTACAGCCACGAGGTACGCCCATCTTTTTCGACCTGCCACAAAAAGCCCGCATTCTTCGCAGGCATTTTTTCAATATATGCCATCTGTTGATCAAGCAGCATAGGTGGAGGCGGGCAAGAGTTATCAATGCTTTGCGCCTGTACTCGAGTCAAAACAGAAATACCCAAGGCCAATATCACTAAGACCTTGAGTAAAAAAAATGGGGATTTTTTAACGCGCATAGTTTTGATTTTCTCGGGTGCATTGAAAAGTAAATCCGAGTGCGAATTGCGCTGGCCAGTGCGGTGCAACGGCATGATGCTGCGCGTTCGCGAAGAGGAACCAGTTAAACACCAGTTTGTTCAAAGCTTCACCGCCAATTCAGGCAGCGCCTTTCCCCAGACAAGAAGTCGATAGGTACGGCAAGTGGGAACGAAGTAGGGGTCATTTTCAATGAGTGACACTGCGCGCTCCTTTGATTCAACCTCAAGAACCCACATGCCACCAACAAACGGACCACCTGCCTCTTCACGGAGACCCCCGCCAATTAGGATCTCACTGCGATGAGTTCTAAGGTACTCGAGGTGCAGAGCTTCTTTTTCTCTGCGCACCGCAAGCATCGCAGGTGCATCATCAAAAATGGCCACATACCGCATTGCGATTCCTTTTGAGGTGCTTGACGTAATTTATGCAGCAGAACCTGCGGGATATTCTGGAAGCTGCGGCATACACTGGACGCTAGTAGCGTTGGGAAGCCCTTTGCAGGTTCAATCACCGAAAAATTCATGTGCGTTTGCACAGGTATAAAAATCCGACAAACCCCGCACTTTGTAAGTAATGGAGTGAGTCACCGTTTTCACAATTTTTACGCCTCAAAACCAGCTTGAACATCCCCCAATCGGGTGTTTTTTGAACGTCAGCTTCCGCTG
>JAIXVK010000239.1 GCA_027483085.1 Comamonadaceae bacterium
CAGGCGCTGGAGATCATCCGGGGTTGCCGTGGGCTTAATATCGTTGGGGCAGACTTGGTGGAGGTATCACCGCCCTACGACACCACGGGCAACACCGCCCTGCTGGGGGCCAACCTTTTGTATGAAATGCTGTGTGTGCTGCCCGGCGTGCCGGTGCGCTGACCGCAGGCCCCACACCTGAATTTGCTACGTTTTTCATAGCTACTCGCGCAGGTTTTATGTGCGCTAGTAGCCCATTTTGTTTAAATTTTGAGGAGACACCATGTCCACATCGCCGCTTTCCTTGCTGAAAGACCCCAGCCTGCTCAAGACCGATGCGCTGATCAACGGCCAATGGGTCGCTGGCGCCAGCCGCTTTGCGGTGACTGATCCGTCCAACGGCCAGCACTTGGCCGATGTGGCCAACCTCGGTGCCGCAGACGCGGAAGCCGCCATCGCCGCCGCCAACGCCGCCTGGCCCGCCTGGAAAAGCAAGACCGCCAAGGAGCGCAGCATCATCCTTCGCAAGTGGTTTGATCTGCTGATGGCCAACCAGGAAGACCTGGCCCGCATCATGACCGCCGAGCAAGGCAAGCCCTTTGCCGAGGCCAAGGGCGAGATTGCCTATGGCGCCAGCTTTGTGGAATGGTTCGCCGAAGAAGCCAAGCGCGTCAACGGCGAGACCCTGCCCCAGTTCGACAACAACCGCCGCCTCATGGTCATCAAGCAGCCTATCGGCGTGTGCGCAGCCATCACGCCCTGGAACTTCCCGCTGGCCATGATCACCCGCAAGGTGGCGCCCGCCTTGGCAGCCGGCTGCCCCGTGATCATTAAGCCCGCTGAGCTGACGCCCCTGACCGCGCTGGCTGCCGCCGAGCTGGCCATCCGCGCCGGCATTCCGGCCGGTGTGCTCAACATGATCACCGCCGACAGTGACCAATCGATTGCCGTGGGCAAGGTCATTTGCGCCAGCGATGTGGTGCGCCACTTGAGCTTCACCGGCTCCACCGAAGTGGGCCGCATTCTGATGGCGCAAAGCGCGCCAACGGTCAAAAAGTTGTCGCTCGAACTGGGTGGCAATGCGCCCTTCATCGTGTTTGACGACGCCGACATCGACTCCGCTGTGGAAGGCGCTCTGGCCAGCAAATACCGCAACGCCGGCCAGACCTGCGTATGCGCCAACCGCTTCTATGTGCAAGCCGGTGTGTACGACCAGTTCGTAGCCAAGTTCAGCGCCAAGGTAAAGGCCATGAAGGTCGGCAACGGCTTTGAAGACGGCGTGGTGCAAGGTCCGCTGATTGAAGACGCAGCCATCGAGAAGGTCAAACGCCACGTGGCGGATGCCGTGGCCAAGGGTGGCAAAGTGGAAACCGGCGGCAACGCCCTGCAAGGCCAGTTCTTTGAACCTACCGTGGTCTCCGGCGCTACCGCTGACATGCTGTGCGCCCGCGAAGAAACGTTCGGCCCCTTTGCCCCGGTGTTCAAGTTCACCACCGAGCAAGAAGCGATTGACGCAGCCAACAACACCGAATTCGGCCTGGCCAGCTACTTCTACAGCCGCGACATCGGCCGCATCTACCGTGTCGGCGAAGCGCTGGAGTACGGCATGGTGGGTGTGAACGTAGGCATTCTGGCCACCGAACACGTGCCTTTCGGCGGCGTCAAGCAATCCGGCCTCGGCCGCGAGGGCTCCCACTTCGGCATGGACGACTACATCGAAGTCAAGTACCTCTGCTTGGGCGACATCCTCAAATAAGCCGTCACCCGCACGCCTAAAAAGCCGGCAGATGCCGGCTTTTTTTCGCCCATTCCATTGCCCATGCAATATCAGCCTTGACAATATTTGCTTAGGCAAATAATATTCGGGCCATGCACCACATTGCCCCTTCGTTTTACAGCCCCGAAAGCTATCGGCCGGAAGACAGCATCGGTTATCTGATGCGCAGCATCCTTTCGCACGTGGCCCAGTCGGTCGAGCACCAGCTCGCCCACACCGACCTGACCAACGCGCAGTGGATTCCGCTGTTCAAGCTCTACAACAAGCAGGCCTCGACAGTGGCTGAACTGGCCCGTGCCTGCGAACTCGACAACGGCGCCACCACCCGCCTGCTGGACCGCATGGAGGCAAAAGGCCTGGTTCAGCGGGTGCGCTCCGAGCAAGACCGGCGGGTGGTCAACATCCAGCTCACTCCTGCCGGTACGCAAGCCGCCGCCGACATCCCGCAGGTGCTGTGCGAAGTGCAAAACACCCACCTCGAAGGTTTCAGCACTGAAGAGTTCGAGAACCTCAAGGGCTACCTGCGCCGCATTCTGGACAACGCCCAACGCATCAAGGCAGCCAACAACGCTGCAGTGAGCGCCCCCTCTACCGACCGCTAAGCACCTCATGCAAGACACCATCATTTCCACTTCACAAGCACTGCGCTGGAGCCGGTTTGCGCTCAGCGCGGTGGCCATTGCGTCTTTGAGCGCGTGTGCCAACTTCTCGGGCATCTTTTCGCAGGCCAAGCCCGTCGCTGCGCAGCAAGCCGGCTTGTCCACCCAAGCCATTCCTGCGGACAGCGTAGCGCTGGACAGCCAGTGGTGGAAAGCCTACGGCGACGAGCAACTCAACCAGCTGGTCGCCCAAGCCCTGGCCAACA
>JAIXVK010000287.1 GCA_027483085.1 Comamonadaceae bacterium
ACGAGCAGTTCACCGGCCCGGCCGGTTTCTAAGCCACCCCGTCCCAGCCCGGCAGGCTAGGGAACGGGGGCAACGCGGGCTTCAAGCTCCAGGGCGCGGACTTTGTCGGCCGCGGCATCGGCTTCGGCCAGGGTGTCGAAAGGGCCGACTTGCACACGGGTGCGATTGCCTTTGGGGAAGCGGATTTCTTTGCTCACCACGGGCAGCTCAGCGTCCATCAGCTTGACCAGCGCATTGCGTGCGTTGTTCGCATCGGCAAACAGCCCCACATTCACCACGAAACGGTTGGCCTCGGGTACTTCTGCAGGTGCAGCGGCAGCGGCAGCAGGGCGCGGCGTGACGGGAGAGGTTGGCCGTACCGGCGCCGACTGCCCTAGCGATGCGGCCACTTCGCGCGCAGCCAAGTCCGCAGCCGCCGAGCGTAGGGCCACTGGGGCCGGCCGAGCAGGGCTTGCGGCACTGGCCGCAGCAGGAGGTTTTGCGATGGCTGGCAATGCTGCCGACGCAGCAGGCAACACCCGCGGCGCTGGTGCGGGGGCTATCGGCAGTTTGGCGGACGACGATGCGGCCGGCACCGGCGCGCTCGCGCTTGTCGAAACCGGCTTGCCGGCCACCGCGCTTGCAGTCACAGTGGGCGGAGCTGCGAGTGCAGCAGCGCTGACGGTCGGGGCAGGGACCGCAGCCGAAGCAGACGCGGGCAAGGATGCCGAGGCTGCGGCAGCAGTCGATGCTGATGTAGATGCCAATGCAGACGCGGGGGCCGACGGGGCAGATGCCACAGACGCCGCCAAGGGTGCCGAGGCAGCAGCTTTGCCACTGTCCGCTGCCGTGGCATCTATGGCGCGGCCGCTGACGACATTGCGGCCTTCAGACACCACCCCTACAGCTACAGGTGTTCCGGCGGGCAGGGATTCAAACCCGGTGAACATGGCATACGACTGGGCTGCGATAGCGGCTACTACCAAGTTGCAGGCTGCGATGATGATCAGCCCTTTGCGGGTACTGGCCCCTTTACTGAGTTGCTCACAAGCTTCGGATACCGACTGATTTTTGGTGAGGGCGGCCTGCACCCGCTGGCGTGTTGCCAAGTAATAGAGCGCATTGCCCCCGAGTCCGGGCACCACAAAGGCCAAGGCCACCAAAGCGGCGAGCAGTCCCCACTGCGTGCCTTCAGAAAACTGGAACACCAGCTTGCCGATACCGAACAGCAGCAAGGCCAGCGCTACGATGCTGCCGCTGTAGACCAAGGCTGCTTGCCACAGCCGGCGGAACAGAAGCCAGTTCAGGGTGTTGAGCGCGGCGGCCCAGTTCCAGCTCAGGCCCGGTCGGTCGGCTGCCTCATAGCGGGTGAAGCGGGGCAGGTAGTAGCCATTGCTGATATCCCCGATGGCCGCGCGGTATAGCGCAGTGGTCGAGTGTTCGTCCGTGTTGTCCAGTTCGGTGGTCGGGGCAGTGGCCATGGCTTATTTTGGCACGCCTGTCTGCGCCTGCAAGGCTTGGGCCACGGCCTGTCCGAGGTCAATCACCGCCATCGCGTAATAGCTGCTCCAGTTGTAGCGGGTGATGGCGTAAAAGTTTTCGGTGCCGGCCACATAGGTGGGGGCGTCTGCGCCATTTTGTAGTTCTACCAGCGCCAGAGGGCCAGGGTGGCTAAGGGCTGCGGCCGGGAGGATGACTCCTTTTTCCTGCATGGCTGCAGGGCTGAAGGTGGGCAATATGTCGGGCGCCATGAGGGTGGGCATATCGAGGCGGGCCACCTCAAATTGCACGGGGTAATGGGTGGGCATTCCCGGCTTCCATTTGAACGCCTGGAAATAATTGGCCACGGAGCCTATGACGTCTGCCTGGCTGTGAAACAGGTCGACCCGGCTGTCATTGTCAAAGTCGATACCGTATTTCACCCAGCTCGAGGGCATGAACTGGGGCCAGCCCATGGCGCCTGCATAGCTGCCGCGCAAGGCCGTGGGGTCGGTGCCGGTGCGTTGGGTGAGGCTGAGGTAGGCCTCCAGCTCACTCAAAAAATACGCTTGCCGGTCTGTTTTGCGGGGGTGTGCGTCTGGAAAGTCCAGGGCCAGGGTGGTCAGCGCATCGATCACCCGGTAGTTGCCCAGCTGCTGGCCATAAATGGTTTCCACCCCGATGATGCCCACGATGATGCTGGCGGGCACACCGGTTTGCGCCTCGGCGCGTGCCAATGTTTCTTGGTTGGCGAGCCAGAACTTGACGCCTGCGCGGATCCGGATCGGCTCGACAAAGCGGCTGCGGTACAGCGCCCAGTTTTTCGGAGTGCCCACGGCCGGTGGGGTAATAGCCCGGACCACCGAGGGCAACATGCGCGCCTTGGACAGGGTGCTGCGGACCCACTCTGCATCCAGGTTGCGGCGCTGTGCAATGTCATCGGCCAGCCGCATGACGTCGGCGCGATCACCGTAGGCGGTGCCTTCGGGCAGTGCCGGCTTCACGGCATTGCGGGCAGGCTTGCTTTTTGTATGTTTTGGGTTGGATGCGGCCATGGCGCTTGCGCATGCCGCTATCAAAACGAGAGTAAACAGAGACTTTTTGAGGAACACGTGGGAACTTGGAGGTAAGAGGTTGGGGTCAGTGTAGCGAGTGGCAGGCAGGCCCTGCGTGGCACGGCGACAATCAAATGCTTTTGCGGGTCTCACCGAGGCCCTGCTACGGGTAAAACAGGGGTTTGGAGCTGCTTGACTGATGCGTTCGTTTTCTAAAGTTCAAATGGGGGTGGGCGCGGTGGCATTGGCCGCAACGGCTGCGTTGGCCGTGCCGTGGTATGCCGGCCTGACCCTGCGCGCCGAATTGCGCAGCCTGGCGGCTGCCCATGCGGAGGGCAATTTCCGGATTGCGCGGCTGGAGCACGAGGCTGGCTGGCTGCATTCGCGGGGAAGCCTGGATCTGGAGTGGCGCAGCGACTGTGCAGCAGACCCGGACCTGCCCGCGGTGGTGCATGTGGAGTACACCGCCCGACATGTGCCGGATCGCGAGAGCCTGACGCGTATTGATTGGTCGGCGGCTGTCGTTTCGGATCTCGGCCCCTCGGGTGAAGGCTTGCGCGCGGGCCGGTTGAGTGGCACCGGCAGCGCGGGTTACGACGGCGTGTTGCGCTCGGATATGCGCTTGCCGGAAATGCAATTCAAAGGAAAAGGCCAAAGTCTGGTGGCCGCAGCCTCCAGCGGCACGCTGGTGGTAGGTGGTTCTGCAGTGAAGCTGGGGTGGAGCATGCCGCGCATGGTCTTGCGTGGCAGCGGCGAGGTCTTGCAGGCGGAGCAGCTGAACTTGCATTTCGATGTGCAGAACCACGCAACCGGTATGGGCGCGCTTGCGCTGGATGTGGCGACCCTTAAAGGCGCGAGCTTCAACGCCCGGGGCTTGCACCTCAGCACCGAGACCCGGCAGCGCGCAGACCGCATGGACATGCGGCTTACCCAATCGGTGAAAGAGCTGAAGGCAGCCGACATGGCGGTGGAAGACGTGGTGTTGCAAGCGGATGTGACGAACTTGCATGCGCCGAGTGTCAATTCGGCCGGGGAAGTGTTGTCTGCGACCTGCGGCTTGCGCAGCCTGACGCCTGGTCAACGTGAAAAGATGCGGGATGCTGTGCAAGCCTTGCTGGTGTCAGGCGTCAGTGTCGGTATCACCAAGCTCCAAGCCCGCACCCGGGACGGCAGCTTGGACGCCGATGTAGCGCTCACGGTGGCGCCCGCCAAGGCCCGCGAACTCCAGCTTGCGGAGCAGTTGTCATCCCAAGGGAGTATTCAAATCCGGGGTGGGCTGATGCCACCCGATCAGAAAGAGTTTGCCGTGTCCTCGGGCTATGCGACGGCGCTGCCCGATGGCGTCAAAGCGGGCTTCGACTACCGTGACGGCGTACTCAAATTCAATCAAAAGACGGCGGACAGCGCGTTATTGAACATGGGCCTGCAGCGCCTCGATATGTGGCTCAATGCATTTTTCTCGGGTGAGGGCCTGGAGTTGCCGCAAGAAGAAGAGCCTGCGGTCGCCCCCTCGGAGTTGCCTATGCCGGTCCCCGCTGTCTAGCCATCAAGGCGAGAGCCAGCGCATGGTGCGCAATTGCAGTCGTGCAGTGCGCAGCGCGCCCGCTGCATCGGCTTTGCCATAGCGGAGCGCTTCGAGTTGCAGTAACCACTGCACGGCCTGCGGGTTGGCCCTTGGGTCAGTTTGTAGCAACAGGGCCAATGCGCGGGGGGTACACCCGGGCGCTACCGGCAAGCCAGTAGCCTTGATCTGCTGGCGTGCGGTCTCCAGCGCCTGCAACCACGGGTCTCGGCGCAGGCGATTCCACCAGTTCCAGCCGGCGCCGGTGAGACTGGCCGCCACGATCAGGCCGATTAATACAGTGCTCAAGTCTTGCCAGTCCGGAGCGCTGAAGCCGAGGTTGCGCAGCAAATCCATTTGCTTGGCCTGGCTGTAGTTGAGCACCCACTGGTTCCAGCGGTTGTTGGTGGCTTCCCACAGGGCCCGGAGGTTGAGGGTAAAGCCCGGGCTCACCGCGTTCAAGGCTTG
>JAIXVK010000525.1 GCA_027483085.1 Comamonadaceae bacterium
CCCCATGGCCCAGCCCACGCCCGGAGAAGGCTTGCCACCTATTTGTTCAATCAAGTAGTCGTAGCGACCGCCGGCACAGACGGTCCCCTGCGATCCGAGTTTGGTTGTTACGAACTCAAAAACAGTCAAGTTGTAATAGTCCATACCGCGGACCAAGCGAGGATTGATGGTGTAGGGAACCCCGTGGCTTTCCAGCAGTCGGAGGACCGAATCTAAATGTGCCTTGGAAGCGCTGCCAAGAAAATCAATCAACTTGGGCGCGGCCTCAATCACAGGCTGCATAGCAGGATTCTTGGAGTCAAGCAGACGCAGTGGATTCAAGTGCAAACGGCGCTTGGCCTCCTCATCAAGAGCGTCCTTATGAGACTCAAAATGCTCAATGAGTGCCGCCCGATGCCGGTGTCGCTCCTCCGGTTGGCCTAAGCTGTTGATCTGCAACTCGATATCCGTCAGACCCAGCTCTTGCCATAGCATGTGCGCCATGAGGATGACCTCCGCATCCACCTCAGGTCCGCCGAAACCCAAGGCCTCGGCGCCGATCTGGTGGAATTGACGGTAGCGACCCCGCTGCGGGCGTTCATGCCGGAACATAGGGCCCATGTAATACAAGCGTTTGGGACCGTTGTAGAGCAAAGAATGCTCGACCACAGCGCGCACAACACCTGCGGTGTTTTCAGGGCGCAACGTCAGGGCTTCACCATTCAAGCGATCCTCGAATGAATACATTTCCTTCTCAACAATATCCGTCACCTCGCCTAGCCCACGCACAAACAATGCGGTGGGCTCGACGATCGGGGTGCGAATATTTTCAAAAGCAAACCGGCGCATCACGTTACGAACCAATGACTCCAGCGCTTCCCACGACGCAGATTGCGGCGGGAGAATATCGTTCATGCCTTTGACTGCAACGATTTTGTCCACCTTGCGTGGACTATTTTTCTCTGACATAAATTCTCAAGCTTGAGGGGATGGAGGCGTGAAGCGCGCCTTGATGTAATTCTCAACAACTGTTTGGAACTCGCTGGCGATGGAATCCCCGCGCAAGGTCATTTTCTTTTCACCGTCGATGTAAACCGGGGCCGCGGGGGCCTCGCCAGTGCCAGGAAGACTGATGCCGATATCAGCGTGCTTACTCTCTCCTGGCCCGTTGACAATGCAGCCCATCACGGCCACCTTCATGTTTTCGACACCAGGATACTGTTTGCGCCAAACTGGCATCTGATCTCTTAAGAAATCGTCGATCTGCTTGGTGAGCTCTTGGAATGTAGTGCTGGTGGTCCTGCCGCAACCTGGACAGGCCGTAACACTGGGCACAAACTTGCGCAAACCGAGTGATTGAATGATCTCGGAAGCGACGATCACTTCCTGAGTCCGCGCTTCACCGGGAGCGGGTGTCAGTGATACACGAATGGTGTCGCCAATGCCCTCTTGCAATAGAATACCCAAGGCCGTGGCAGAGGCCACCGTACCTTTGGTGCCCATTCCGGCTTCGGTCAACCCCAAGTGCAACGCATACTTTGAGCGTCGGGCGAGCTCCCGATACACAGCGACCAGATCGGACACACCACTGACCTTGCAGGACAACATAATTTGATGCCCGGGCAGGCCAATTTCTTCGGCTTTCTCTGCTGAAGTAATAGCCGAGGTAATCAGGGCCTCATACATGACCTGCTTGGCATCCCAGGGCTGAGACCTGCGGCTGTTTTCATCCATCAAAGATGCCAAGAGCTCTTGATCCAAGCTACCCCAGTTCACACCGATTCTGATCGGCTTGTCCCAACGGATAGCCGCTTCGATCATTTGTGCAAACTGACGGTCACGTTTGTCACCCTTACCCACATTCCCGGGATTGATACGATACTTGGACAACGACTCGGCACATTCCGGGTAGTCAGTCAACAAGCGATGACCGTTGAAATGAAAGTCACCGATCAACGGGACATTGACACCCATACGATCCAATTGCGCCCGAATATGAGGCACTGCTTGGGCTGCTTCGGGTGTGTTCACCGTGATTCGGACTAGCTCTGAGCCCGCCGCTGCCAGCTCTTTCACCTGAATCGCTGTACCGATCGCATCTTCGGTATCGGTATTCGTCATGGATTGAATACGCACAGGAGCCGCGCCGCCCACAGTGACGACATGACCGCCCCACTTGACCTCTGACTGCAAACTCCTGCGAGGCAAGGGCTGCGCTAATGCAATAGGTAATCCTTGTTCCACTACTTCACCTCGAAACGAGCAACGTTATCTTTTGAAACATCTGTCATCACAAACGGCTTACCCCGAACTTCGACCTCTGCAAGGTCTGCTTTACCCACAACGACTGCCAGAGGCGGTGCTCCGTTCACTGCGGTGGTAGTGCCACCTTGCAATGTCCTGCGCAATAAAACCGCACCATTGGCATCAACCACTTGTACCCAGGTAGTTCCCTTGGCACGGACGAGTAAAAAATCCTCGCCGGTTTGACTACCGCTGGCAGGGACTGGCGGCTCGGGCGCAACTGCCACTACCTGACTTGCCGTGTTTTGCGGGGGAACAGTAGCACTTGGAACAACTTCAACGCCAGCAGCCTTCTCGTTGGACTCTTGCTTTGGTGCACTCATGCCAGCTACTGCATCCGCAGGAGGCATCAGCTCTGCGGGCTCAGTCTCCGAAGTGGTGAGCCAGGCGGGCAACTGCACACTTGGAATAGCAAAGACCAACACCGCGCATGTCAACAGCCCAAGTACTAACAATGCACTCGGTCTCTTCACGATATCCAGCATCGAAGATTTGACCCAATTTTGTTGATCCTTGAAGGGCTCGTTA
>JAIXVK010000624.1 GCA_027483085.1 Comamonadaceae bacterium
CGAGCGGCTTTTGGTCTGCCGCCCGGCGCATCGATACGGCGGCGAGCCGGACCAGCGGATGCTGCGAACTCTCGGCCTGCGAGCAGCGGGCAATCGTGCGCACGGCCTCTTCTTCTGCGATCACTTTGTCTTGCTTGAGCCACTCCACCAGCAAGCGCCAGTCCAAGGGGCCGTTGTAAGAAACCGCGGAGGAACTGGCTTTTTTGGGACTAGGGCTCATGTCTTCACCGGCTTGAACACGCGGACCCACTTGTCGGCAGGCAGGCCCCACTCGCTTTGGATGAACTCAGCGCGCTCTTGCATCAGGGCGCGCTTGGGGCGGCTGGGGGTGCGCTGGGCCATCACCACGGTGTTGCCCTCGCGGGTGGACTTGAAGGCCCAGATGGCATCTTCGCCAAAGGCCTCCGCAATTTTGTCGACGCTGTTGTCAAAGCTCGACGAGCGGCCGAACAGGTTGACCGTCATGCAACCCTCTTCGGTGAGCGTAGCGCGGCAGTCGGCATAAAACGCGGCGCTGTCGAGCACCGGGGCGGCTGCCTCCTCGTCATACAAATCGACCTGCAGCGCATCCACCGCACCCAGCCATTTTTCTTGTTTGATTTCTTCAGCGGCATCGGCCAGCACCACTTGCATGCGGCTGTTGTCTGCAGGCAACTTGAACCAGCCACGGCAGGCGTGCAGCACCTGCGGATTCAGCTCGATGGCGGTGGTCTTCATTTTGAGTTCTTTATGGCAGAACTTGGTGAGCGAGCCAGCGCCCAGCCCCAGCTGCAGTGCCTGGCGCTTTTTAACGGTCTGGGGGTCTACAAAGAGCAGCCACGCCATCATGCGCTGGATGTACTCGTGCACCAATACGGTGGGTGCGTCTACCAGCATGGAGCCTTGTATCCATTCGCTGCCCAGGTGCAGGTGACGGATGGGGCCTTCTTCGGAGAAATTAACTTCGGGGAATGTGATCGGTGCTTTTCGTGCCATGGGGATTTATACCAGCAGCGCCCCTATCTTCGGGAGGGCCATCAGACTGTTACTTAACGCGGCCTGCGCCAGTGTTTCAAGGGGAATGCCACGCAGCTCGGCAATGCACTGCGCAATGCGCGGCAACTCGACAGGCGCATTGCGACCCTGCGGCACACCGGCTGCGCGCTGCTCGGCGGTGGTGTAGAGCCAATGCGGCTGGATGTCGGGGGCATCGGTCTCGAGCACCAGCGCGTCCAGGGGCAAGGTGCGGGCCAGGTGGCGCAACTGCAAAGCCCGCTCATAGGTGACCGCGCCCCCAAACCCGAGCTTGAAACCCAACTTGATGAACTCCGCCGCCTGCACCTCGCTGCCATTGAATGCATGCGCAATGCCCTGCCACCGCCCATGCGGGCCGGCCACCTCGCGCAGGTGCTTGAGCAGCCGGTCTGAGGACTTGCGCACATGCAGCACCACCGGCAAACCGTGCGTGCGGGCCAGCTTGAGCTGCTGGCGGTAGACCACCTCTTGCCGCTCACGCAAGGGGCTTTTGCACAGAGCGGGGACAAAGTAGTCGAGCCCGATTTCACCCACGGCCACCAGTCGCGGATCGGTGGCGTTGGCGCTGAGCGCTTCGTCCAGGGCGACCAGATCGGCATCGCTGGCACCCGCGACATACAAGGGGTGGATGCCTAAACAATAGCTGTCGCCGCCGTGGTGCGCCAGCAGGCGCACCGTGTCAAAGTTGCTGCGCTCTACCGCCGGAATCACACAATGCGCGACACCCGCTTGGCGGGCACTCTCGCGCACGGCGCTGCGGTCTGCATCGAACTCGGGCGCATCGAGGTGGACATGGGTGTCTACCCAGCGCATGTTCATTGCGAGCGACCTACTTCTTCTAAAACCCGATTGTGCTTTGTGTGAATAAACAAAGGGGCTTTCGAGTGTTGAGAAATTGAACTAGTCAACACCAACTCATTTATCTTTCTCATTGGAACTCTTTAAAGCGGCGAGAAACCCGGCAGGATCACAACACAAGGCCATCAAAGTGAAAACGGCGAAAACGTCAGTTCCAGTGGGCATATCGGAACTCGCGTGCAACACAACGTCTTCAAATCGACCGGTTCCACCATTGACTCCGTGGCTAATATTTCTCCACATATCGCCCAATCTCTTTGTTGCCTCCTGAGATCCAGGCACTATTTCGCCATCTTTGGGAGTTGCTTCAAGCAAAGAAGCCTTCCAAGCGCGGAAATGCCCTCTACTCCAGCTTTCAAGATATTCACCCAAGCGAGAATCTACTGCGGAAGCCCCTCGCCTTATCAAACCGACAACCAGCTCAGAGTGCCACCCACCAAACAGCCAGTTCCGGATGGCTGCCTCTCTCTGCTGGGTAAATCTCACAGACTTTTCTTTATGCATCAACAAGCATAAATTAGCGAGCTTGTCCAAAAAAGCGAAAAAAGTATGCCGTTTGACATACATGTTATTGGACTGCACAAGGGCAAAAACATCAGCGATCATCAAGTTCACATTTGATGCACACATCAGCATTTGTTTTTCATCAAATTGCCCCTCATCAACAAAGTTCTCGAAATCAGTCGCATACGCCCACAAGCGGTTTGAGCAAGCAATCGAAAAATCGATGTAGCTATCTACAGTTCTTTTGTGCCACGCAAGTTTGGGAGGCATTGAAACTCCGTGCCCTGACAGTGGAGAATGAGACGAAAACCAAATTTCCAAGAAATTTTCCCGTACCTGATGGGGGAAAAACCAATGCTGCGACTTCACTAGTAAAAGCTTCGAATCAAACCGCGAAAAAGGAACCGCTATTCCGATAGGCCCCAATATTAGTAAAGCATCTACAAGCTGAAGCGGAGCTTGTAAATCCGGCAGAGGCCCTCGCTCAGCTTGGTCAATCCTTTTACCGGCATCAGCTAATGACAGCTTCTTCAAGAAGAAAAGAACTTTAGCTAGCGATATTCGTTTCTGAATGACCAAGCTGCCCTTAAGCGCATACATGCGCTGTATCCCGTTCTCTTTCAACCAAGGAACAAACTTCGTATCTAAAAACTTTAATCGCGAAGACTCTGGCTCAAAAAAGAACCTCAGCTGTAACTCGTACAACTCGCTTAGAAACCCCAAATCGGAAAAAAGCGTTAATCTCCCAGGGGACTCCACAAACGGCCGGGCTTCCTCGAGTAAGGTCGCTTTGGTCTCCCGAAAAATCTCTTCAGCTAGTCCTGGGGCATCAATTTTTAGGACTTCTAACGAACGAGTAACAAATTTAGTTTCGGCGATATTCTCATTTAGCTTGGCAACTAAACTTAGGCCTTCACGAGTGAATTTGTATCGGGTTGCACCTTCCAATAAGGGAATCACTACCTCGTCGTTCTGGGCGAGTGGGAAAGCAACGCGAAACTGTTTTACGTTCATATCCTCAAGCTGTGTCCGAAGAACTAATTGATAGCGCCATAAAAGAATATCTTGGCAAAAAACGTTTCAAACTAAGCAGCCGGACACCAACTTGAGCTGGCGGCTGCAACGCGCGGCCAGAGTGGCGTCGTGGGTGACCAGCACAAAGGCGGTGCCTTGCTCCCGCGCAAGCTGCAGCATCAGCTCAAACACGCCGTCAGCGGTGCTGCGGTCGAGGTTGCCGGTGGGCTCGTCGGCCAGCACGCAATCGGGTCGGGTAACCAGCGCCCGCGCAATCGCCACCCGCTGGCGCTCGCCGCCCGAGAGCTCGGCAGGCCGGTGGTTCAAGCGGTGCTCCAAGCCCACAAGCGCTAGCATTTTGGTAGCAGCTTGCGCAGCTTCTGCGGGCGCTACACGCCGAATTGTCAGGGGCATGGCCACGTTATCCAGCGCGCTGAACTCGGGCAAGAGGTGGTGAAATTGGTACACGAACCCGAGGTGCCGGTTGCGCAAGCGGCCCTGCGCGGCCGGGCTGAGCTCGGCCAGGCTTTGCCCCAGCAAATGGACGCTGCCACTGGTAGGCGCATCGAGGCCGCCCATGAGGTGCAGCAAAGTGCTCTTGCCGGAGCCGGAGGCCCCCACAATCGCCAGCGTCTCGCCCCGGTGCACCTGCAGGTCAACCCCGTGCAACACGGTGACATCCAGCCGGCCTTCCTGAAACCGCTTGGTCAAGCCGCGTGCTTGCAGCACCAGCTCGCCTAGCGGGGCGGCTGGCGTGGGCGAGCCTGCCAAATCGGCCACCTGCTGGTATTGCGCAGCAGCGAGCGCCTGTTCTACGGATGACATCAGGTTACTCATAGCGCAAGGCCTCCGCAGGGTTCACCCGGCTGGCGCGCCAGCTCGGGTAGAGGGTGGCCACAAACGCCATCAGGAGCGAAATCACCGTGATCGGCAGGATGTCGCTTTGTTGCGGCTCGCTCGGCATGCGGCTAATCAGGTAAATATCTTTGGGCAAAAAGCTGGCGCCCAGCGCCTGCTCCAGCGCGGGCACGATCACATCAATATTGAACGCCACGCCCAGCCCCAGCAGCAAGCCGGCCAGGGTGCCAATGACCCCCACCATCGCGCCCTGCACCACAAAAATGCCCATGATGCTGCCTGGGCTGGCGCCTAAGGTGCGCAGGATGGCAATGTCAGCGCGCTTGTCGGTCACCGTCATCACCAGGGTGGACACCAGATTGAAAGCCGCCACCGCCACGATGAGGGTCAGGATGATGAACATCATCCGCTTCTCGACCTGCACCGCCGCAAACCAGCTGCGGTTCTGGCGGGTCCAGTCGCGCAACACCAAGTCGCCGCTCAGGCTGCGGGCGAGCTGGTCAGCCACCTCGCGCGCCTGGTGCAAGTCTTTGAGCTTGAGGCGCACACCGCTCGGACCTTCGAGCCGGAAGATGCGGGCCGCGTCTTCCCAATGCACCAACACCAGTGCGGAGTCGTATTCATAGTGGCCGGAATCAAAGGTGCCCACCACGTTCATTTGCTTGAGGCGCGGCACTACGCCGGCCGGGGTGACTTGCCCGCTGGGCGCAACCAGCGTGACTTTGTCGCCTACCCGCACACCCAAACTGCGGGCCAACTCGCCACCCAACACCACGCCGAATTCGCCCGGCACCAGCTGGTTCAAGGCCTGCTGCTGCGCGCCGGCGGCAAAGTCGCTCACCTCGGGCTCCAGGGCGGGGTCGATCCCGCGCACGATGGCGCCCTTCATGTCTTCACCCCGCGCAATCAGGGCCTGCGCCGCAATGAAGGGGGCGGCGCCAATGACCTGCGGGTTCTCTTTGGCCTGGGCCAGGGTGGTCGCCACATTGGGCAAAGCCTGGCCGTCCGCGGCATACACCTCGATGTGGGACACCACACCGAGCATGCGGTCGCGCACTTCTTTCTGAAAGCCGTTCATCACGCTCAGCACGATGATGAGCGCGGCCACGCCCAAAGCAATGCCCAGCATGGACACGCCCGAGATAAAGGAGATAAAGCCGTTGCGCCGGGTGGCGCGACCGGCACGGGTATAGCGCCAGCCGATCGTCAGCTCAAAGGGAAGTTGCATGGAAGGTTACAAAGTGCTTCAACCGGCGGATTGTGGCATCCATGCGGGACAATCCTGCCCATGCACACCCTTATCCCTTTTGCAGCACCGGCAGGACCCCAATGCCAGGACGCAATGCCCCGGCTCGAACTTCCCTATCTGGCAGAACTGCTGGGGCTGTTGACCCCCACGCCTCCGGTGCTGGGCAACGACGACTCGCTGTCGCCCCTGCATGAACGGGTGCACGCCAAAAGCCTGAATTTGCCGGGGGTAGACGGCTTGCTGCCCTGGGCTGCGCTGGATGCCCGCCAACTCGGCCTGACCCGCAACCATGGCGACACCGGCTGGGCCTGGATTACCCCGTGCCATTGGCAAATCAACGCGGACCACGTGGCCATGGACCACCCCGACACGCTGGCCCTGGATGCCCACGAAATCGATGCGCTGCGCGAAGCCATGCAGCCCTACTTTGCCGAAGACGGCATCACCCTGCACTCGCTGAACCACAGCACCTGGCTGGCCCATGGCGAGATCTTGTGCGACCTGCCCACCGCCTCGCTGGCGCGGGCTTGTGGCGCCAAAGTGGACCGCTGGATGCCGCGCGTAGCCCAGGCCCGCAGCCTGCGCCGCCTCCAAAATGAGATGCAGATGCTGCTCTACCGCCACCCGGTGAACGACGCACGGGCCGCGCAGCGCCGGCTGACCGTCAACTCCTTCTGGATCAGCGGGACAGGAACCCTGCCCTCGGGCGCGGTCGACAAGTCAGACACCATGTCGGTGCAACACAGCCTGGAGGCTGCGGCACTGCGCGACGACGCCCACGCCTGGGTGCAAGCGTGGCAACAGCTCGACAGCAGCCTGATCGCCCTGCTGCTGCGCCAAGCCAAAGCGGGCCAGGCCCTGGAGCTGACGCTGTGCGGCGAGCGCATGGCCGCAGGCTTTGAGTTGCAAAATACGGCCTGGTGGAACCGCATCCAACGCCGCTTCACCACCCCTTCACCAGCTGAATTGCTGCGGACCCTGTAAGCCCATGAAAATTGTTCCCCGAGACATCCCCCCCCGCGCGGCGTGGGCGCTGGAGCAGGCCGGACTGCACCCGCTGCTGGCCCGCCTCTATGCCGCCCGCGGCGTGACCGGCAAAGACGAGCTCGATGACGCCTTGGGCAAGCTGCTGCCCCCCTCGGGCATGTTGGGCGTTGACCGGGCTGCCACCTTGCTGGCCGATGCGTTTGCCAACAACTTGAAACTCTGTGTGGTCGCCGACTACGACTGCGATGGCGCCACCGCCTGTGCGGTCGCCGTGCGCGGCCTGCGGCTCTTGGGCGGTCGCCATGTCGACTATTTGGTGCCCGACCGTGTGGTTGATGGCTATGGCCTGACCGCGCCGATCAGCGAGCGTGTCAAGCAATCCGGTGCCGATGTACTCATCACCGTGGACAACGGCATCGCCAGCGTAGACGGTGTCGCCCGTGCCAAGGCGCTGGGCCTGCAAGTGCTGGTCACCGATCACCATTTGCCCGGCAGCCAGTTGCCCGATGCCGATGTGATCGTCAACCCCAACCAGCCGGGCTGCACCTTTGAAAGCAAGTCCATGGCCGGGGTGGGCGTGATGTTTTACACCCTGCTGGCGCTGCGCTCGGAGTTGCGCAAGCGCGGCGTGTTTGATGCCACTACCCAACCCAAGCTCGACACCCTGCTGCCTTTGGTAGCGCTGGGCACTGTGGCCGATGTGGTGAAACTCGACGCCAACAACCGCCGACTCGTTGCCCAAGGCTTAAAGCGGGTGCGCGCCCACGCCATGCCTGCGGGACTAGCTAGCCTTTTTATAGCAGCAGGCCGTAAAGCGGAGGTGGCCACCACCTTCGATTTCGGCTTTGCCCTCGGGCCACGCATCAACGCCGCCGGCCGTTTGAGCGACATGACGCTGGGCATCGAATGCCTGCTGACCGACGACCCCGCCCGTGGCGACGAGCTGGCCAAGATGCTGGACGGCATCAACCGCGAGCGCCGCGAGATCGAGGGCGACATGCGCGAGCAGGCATTCGCGATTGCCGAGAGCCTGTTTGACGAAGGCGACGAGCCGCCCCCGGCGATTTGCGTCTTTGACCCCGACTTTCACGAAGGCGTGGTCGGTATCGTGGCCAGCCGGATCAAAGACAAGTTGCACCGCCCCACCTTTGTGTTTGCGGCCAGCGCTGCCGAAGGCAAAGAGCACGAGCTCAAGGGCTCGGGCCGCAGCATTCCCGGCTTTCACTTGCGCGACGCGCTGGACCTGGTGGCCAAGCGCTACCCCGGTGTGATCTTGAAGTTCGGCGGCCACGCCATGGCGGCCGGCTGCACCGTGGCCGAAGAGTTTTTTGACGACTTCGAGAACGGCATGAACGAGGTCGCCCAGGA
>JAIXVK010000313.1 GCA_027483085.1 Comamonadaceae bacterium
GCGGGCCGCATCCCGTCCGAAAACCGCAGCAGACAAGCCATACTCGTTATCGTTGGCACAGCGAACGGCTTCGTCTTCGCCCTGTACCCGGACAATGCCCTTGACCGGGCCAAACGACTCCTCCTGGTAAATCCGCATCTCAGGCGTGACATGGTCCAGCAAAGTCGGCTGCATCAAGGTGGAAGTCGCTCGACCACCACATAGCAGCGTGGCGCCCTTTGCCAGCGCATCATCAATCAAGGCATTGCACCGGAGCACGGTGGACATATCCACCACAGATGCAATGGCAGAGCTCGTTGTGTCTGGGCGCAACGCGGTGGCTTTGGCGGTCAGGCGCTCGCAAAACGCATCGGCTACCGAGGCGTCCACCACGAACCGCTCGGTGGACATGCAGATCTGGCCGGAGTGCATGAATGCGCCGAAAGCGGCCGCCTCCGCCGCTTGATCGAGGTCCGCGTCGTCGAGCACCACAAAGGGCGCTTTGCCACCCAATTCCAACAGTGCGGGTTTCAGGTGTTCGGCACACTTCAAACCGATGATTTTTCCCACCTTGGTGGATCCGGTGAAGTTGACCCTGCGTACCGCCTTGTGCGCAATCATGGCCGACACCACGGTGCCTGCATCTTCTGGGGCGTGGATGATGAAGTTCACCACGCCCGGCGCAAAACCGGCATGGTGGAATGCGTCGACGAGCAGGCGGTGGCTGGCTGGACAAATCTCGGAGCCCTTCAGGATGACGGTATTGCCGCACGCCAATGGGGTTGCAATTGCGCGCACACCCAAAATCCCCGGTGCGTTCCAGGGTGCAATGCCCAGCACCACCCCCGCTGGTTGGCGCATGGCCATAGAAATGTTCCCCGGCAGGTCTGACGGAATGACCTGCCCGGAAATCTGTGTCGTGATGGCGGCGGCTTCCCGCACGATGCCGACTGCTGTGGAGACATTGAACTGGCACCACAGTGTGCTGGCGCCTGTTTCATCTTTCATCGCCTTGACAAGCGCAGGGCGCAAAGCTTCCAGCGCATCCGCCGCTTTGTTCAGGAGTGCCCGGCGCTCGCCTGGCCCTGTCGCCGACCAGGCGCCAAAGGCACGGCTCGCGGCCTCCACAGCGCGCACAGCGTCCTTTGGCGAAGCGCATACGCCGGTGGAGGCAAGTTGCCCGGAGACGGGGTTCCGTCGTTCAAAGGTGCGTTGGTCTTGCGCGGTAACGTTTTCGTTATCAATGAATAGTGAGGTAAGGGTCATTTCAGGCTTTGAATGGGGCTGCGCAGCAACAGGGCAAAGATCAAACCAAGTGCCAGGCAGCCGAGGGTGAATGGAAGGATGACGGGGATGCCGAACGCTTTGGCCAGACCGCCGGCGATGGCCGGTGCCAATGCACCACCCACAATTTCGCCAATGCCGACGATGAAGCCCGTGGCGGTGGAGATGTGTGGCGCAGGTACGTTGTCTGCGGTGATGGAATGCACCATCGCCAAGCTTCCTGAGAAGAAGAAGGTGGCTGCGAACATCAATACTGCGAGCTGCAGGGGTTCAGCCTCTGTGCGCATGAAAAGCCAGGTAGGCACCATGGAGGCGGCCAGACACATCACCATCATGGTTTTGCGGCCCCAGCGGTCAGAAAGGGTAGGGAGTACCAGCATGCCCGCCGCGCCACCCAAGCCGATCATCGACATGACCAAGCCCATGTGCTGGAGTTCTAGGTGCAAAAAGTCGGTCAGGTAGCTGGGCATCAACGCACTAAAGACCACCACCGGTGCCAACCAGAAGCAAAAGCCTGCACTGGACAAAGCCACATTGGGGAAGCGCAACACCGTGCGGATGGAAACAGGTGCCGGGGGCGGGCTGTTGGGTCGGATTCTTGCCGCGTCGTTGTAATGCCGGTAAATCAGCCACGCACACACCAAACCCGGCAATGCGGTTACGGCAAACACCCAGCGCCATGAGGGCAAGCCTTGCAACAGTTGTATGGCCAACACTGGGGCAAGCGCACTGCCGATCAAAGGCGCCATCAGCTGCTGGATGCCTGTGTTTCTGCCCACGCGCCGTGCCGGGCTGGCCTCAACGACAGCAGCAATGCTGACTGGTACAAAGGCGCCTTCAAAAATGCCCATGACCGCGCGGATCAGCAGCAGGCTGATAAGGCCCATGGCCAGGCCGGTGGCCCCGCACAGCACAGAAAATGCCAGCACCGCCATCACCAGAATGGCGCGCCGGCCCAGCCGGTCGGAGAGTCTGCCGAACACCATGGAAGAGAGCCCCCAGGTCAGCGCGACGGCGCCCGAGATCAGGCCTAGGTCCTGGTAGTCAAATCCCAGCTCGCTGGCCATGACTGGCAGCAAGGGGTACATGATGAAGCGATCCAGATTCACCAATGCAAATCCAAACGCCATCAGCGTGAGTGTTTGCCATTCCCGGTGGGGAGGGGCATCTGTGCGGTCTTGCGGCGTTGCCGCCAGTGCGGGTTGTGTCATGGGTGCGTCTTGGAGTCAGAGCGGTTGGGCGTGTAGCGAGCGCTCAAAACGCAAACACTGTGCGGACTTGCAAGTTCAAGGCGGAGGCCGCGCGGTTGCGCGCCATGCTCTCGGTGTACGCGTTGATCCACAACGCCTTTTTGGGGTCGATCCGCCACATCAGCCCGGGGCCGATACCCAACACGCGTTCGCGTGAATCCGCCAGCTCCACACCATTGGCTCGGTGATTGCTGAGCTGCTCAAAGTAGTAACCGTTGATGCCCAGGCTGACCTCGGGCGTAACGGAATAAGAGGCCGCGAAGTTGACCCATGCAGCGTCCCCGGCCTGGGTGTTGGTAACCGTTTGGCCATTGATCTGTTGGGGGCGACTCGCAGCAGGGGCGTCGTTTTTCAAGTTGTACAGGTAGTGCGCCCGCCAGCTCAGCTCCCAGCGGGGCGCCGGGAA
>JAIXVK010000458.1 GCA_027483085.1 Comamonadaceae bacterium
CAAGCCTTCGCGGGCACGGGTCTCGTACGCAATCAGCCCGAGGTCCGCAGTGGCGTAACACTGATAGCCATCGACGCCATGGGCCGTGAACCAGTCGCGCAACGACGGTGGATAGGCCTCGCCGCCAAACATGGCTTTGGTCACGCTGGGGAGTGCCACGCCCATCTCCAAGGCCTTTTCCAGAATGATTTTCAAAAAGCTGGGGGTACCGATATAGCCGGCGGGCTGCAGCTCGGCCATCGCCTGCACCTGCTGCTCGGTCTGACCCGTGCCACCGGGAAACACGGTGCACCCCAAGGCATGGGCGCCGGTTTCCATCATCGAGCCGGCAGGCACAAAGTGGTAGCTGAAACTGTTGTGAATCAACTCACCGGGGCGAAAGCCCGCTGCATAGATGGCGCGCGCCATGCGCCAGTAGTCAGACGCGGTGCCCTCAGGCTCATAAATCGGACCCGGGCTTGCAAAGACCCGGCGCATGGCAGCACCAAAACCAATGGTGCTGAAGCCGCCAAACACATTGCCCGCTTGCGCACGCGCCGATTGCTGCAGCGCTTGCAACTCTGACTTGCGGGTGACCGGCAAGCGCGCCAGCGCCTCGCGGTTCACGATGGTGCCGGCATCCACCCCCTGGAGCAGCGCCGCAAATGCGGGGCTGTGCTGCTGTGCGTGGGCTACTTGTCGGGGCAGGGCTGCCATGTGGGCCGCATGGCGCTCGGCCTGCGAACGGGTTTCCAGGGCGTCGTAGGCAGGGGTCATAAGCACTCCGTCGGCATTTTTGCTATTAAATCAGTAGCCACTTGCGCTTATTTCATGAGCGCCAGCACCATATTTCTTATAAATTTCAGGCCAGCCAACGCTTGCGGCGTTTGTAGCTCTTGACGTCCTTGAAGCTCTTACGCTCGCCGCCGCCCACCCCGAGGTAGAACTCTTTGACGTCTTCGTTGCTGCGCAAATCAGCGGCCGCGCCGTCCATCACCACCCGGCCGCTTTCCATGATGTAGCCGTAATCGGCGTACTTCAGGGCCATATTGGTGTTTTGCTCCGCCAGCAGAAATGTGACCTTCTCTTTGGCGTTGAGGTCTTTCACGATCTCAAACACCTCTTCCACGATCTGTGGCGCCAGGCCCATCGAAGGCTCATCCAGCAACACCATGCTGGGGTTGGCCATCAGCGCGCGGCCAATGGCGCACATCTGTTGCTCACCGCCCGAGGTATAGGCCGCCTGGCTGGTGCGGCGGGTCTTGAGGCGGGGGAAGTAGTTGTAAACCTTCTCGAGGTTGGCCGCCACCTCGGCCTTGCTCTTGCGGGTGTAACCGCCGGTGAGCAGGTTTTCTTCGATCGTCAGGTGGGCAAAACAGTGCCGCCCTTCCATGACCTGCACCACACCGCGCTGCACCAGGTCGGCAGGGCTCAGGTTTTCGATGCGCTCGCCGCGCAACTCGATACTGCCCTTGGTAACCGCGCCCCGCTCTCCGGCCAGCAGGTTGGAGACGGCCCGCAGCGTCGTGGTTTTGCCCGCCCCGTTTCCCCCGAGGATGGCCACAATGCCGCCTTCGGGCACCTGAAGGGAAACCCCCTTGAGCACCAGAATGACGTGGTTGTAAATGACCTCAATGCCATTCACGTTGAGAACGATGTTTTTCGGTTCCATAACTCAGCCTTTTTGACCAGATGAAAGCCCCGATGCACGGCGCTTTCATCTGGAGAGTGGCAAGCGGAGCAAGCCACCCTTCCAGAAACACCGCGGAACCGGCTACGCCGGGCCGCTGGTGTTGCCCCCTGGAGGGGGGAGGACCGCTACACGCAGTGAGCGGACAACGGGGGTGCTTTCAGGACTGGCAGTCGCTACCCTCGCGGCGTGTGAGCTTTTTCTCAGCGGCGTACTTGTCCGCTGCGGCCTTCACCATCGGCTTGATGATCTGGTCGTCGGCTTGCATCCAATCGGAGGTCCAGTCGAAAGACTTGCCGTTCCAAGTGTGAACACGCGCCCATGCCGCGCCCATGTGGTCTTGGCAGCTGGTAGAAATCGGGCGCATCACACCCTTGAAGCCCAAAGCATCCAACTTGGGTTGTGTCAGGTTCAGGTTTTCATAACCCCAGCGTGCTTGCTCTCCGGTCATGACCTTGCCCTTGCCGAAACGGTCTTGGGCGGCGCGAACGCCCTCCACAGCCAGCATGGCGCTCATCATTCCGCGCATGTAGAGCACTTGGCCGACCTCTTCTTTCGGTCCGGTACCTTGGCCCTTGCCATGGAGCTTGTCCAAGACCTCTTTGATGACAGGCGCGCCGGTTTCGGCACCGTGCTGCATCATCACGGCGTTGTAGCCCTTGGCACCTTCACCGACGTCTTTCACGTCAGGCTCTGCGCCGGCCCACCAGACGCCGTACATCTTTTCGCGTGGGTAACCGGTGGCTTGTGCTTCCTTGAGGGCGGTGGAGTTCATGACGCCCCAGCCCCAGTTCAGCACGTAATCGGGCCGGTTTTGACGGATTTGCAACCAGGTCGCCTTTTGCTCGACACCGGGATGCGTCACTGGCAACAAGCTCAGCGTAAAGCCGTGTGCCGCTGCGCGCTCTTGCAGCAAGGGGATCGGCTCTTTGCCGAATGGGCTGTCGTGATAGACCAAGGCAATCTTCTTGCCTTTTAGCTTGTCATAGCCCCCTTCTTTTTTGGCAATGTGCTGAATCAACACGTCAGCAGCCACCCAGTAGGTGCCGGCCAAAGGAAAGTTCCACTTAAACACGCCGCCATCAGCCGATTCACTGCGACCGTAGCCAGCAGTGATCAATGGGATCTTGTCTGCGGGAGCCTTCTCGGTCAGCGCAAACGTGATGCCGGTCGACAGTGGCTGGAACACCGTGGCGCCCTTGCCTTTCAAACGCTCGTAGCACTCGACACCCCGGTCGGTGGCATAACCGGTCTCACACTCTTCAAATGACAGTTTCACCCCGTTGACGCCGCCGCGGGCGTTGACCAGCTTGAGGTAATCCACATAACCATTGGCAAAGGGAACGCCATTCGGCGCATAGGCACCCGTGCGATACACCAGCACAGGAAAAAATTGTTCCTTGGCCTGGGCGAAAGCTGACGAGGTACCCACCAGAGCGGACACCCCGGCGGCAGCCACACTGGCGGCGATTGCGAGTTGACGAAGCTTCATGTTGTGTCTCCTAAGTTGGTTGAAGCGAGAGAGGAAAGCCGGACTTTCAAAGAACGGAGATGTCTGAACATCTCAATGCGGGAAAGGCCAAAGACGCATTTTTTGCTTGCCGATAGACCAGAGCTTGGCCAGCCCGTGCGGCTCCACAATCAGGAACCAGACGATCAAGGCACCGAACACCATGTACTCGGTGTGCGAGACCAGCGCGGTCGAAATGCTGACGCCGAACAGGTCGCCCACCGCTGGCAGGAACTGGTTCAAAAAGATGGGCAAGATCACAATGAATGCGGCCCCGAAGAAGCTCCCCATGATGGACCCCATGCCGCCGATGATCACCATGAACAACAACTGAAAAGAGCGATCAATCGAGAAAGCCGCAGGCTCCCACGAGCCCAAGTGGATAAAGCCCCACAACGCCCCGGCCACGCCCACGATGAAAGAACTCACGGCAAAAGCGCTGAGCTTGGCGTACACCGGACGGATACCGATCACTGCAGCTGCCACGTCCATGTCGCGAATGGCCATCCATTCACGACCGATCGCAGAGCGCACCAGGTTCTTAGTCATCAAGGCGAACAACACCACGAAGGCCAGACACAACAAGTATTTGTCGACGGGTGAGTCAATCGTCCAGCCCAGGATGGACAGGTTAGATACCGACACCGAGCCCGATGCGTTGTTGTTGGTAAACCAGCCGATACGCAAGAAGGCCCAATCGCAGAAAAACTGCGCCGCCAAGGTCGCTACTGCCAAATACAGGCCTTTAACCCGCAAGCTCGGAATCCCGAAGAACATGCCAACCAGGGTTGCAAAAAAGCCGCCACTGAGCAGGGCCACGATCAAGGGAACGCCCTCGATCCGGACATAGGTGTTGTAGGCCATGTAGGCACCCACCGCCATGAATGCGCCGGAGCCCAGCGAGATCTGCCCGCAATACCCCACCAGCACATTCACACCCAAAGCGGCCAGGGACAGGATCAAGAAGGGAATCAAGATCGCACGAAACATGTACTCGTCGACCAGCATCGGAACCACAAACACAGCGATAGCCAACAGCACCAGGAGGCCCCAACGGTCTTGCACGATGGGAAAAATCTGCTGGTCAGCGCGGTAGCTGGTTTTGAACTGACCGTTCTCTCTGTAAAACATGAAGTCGCTCCTTAGACGCGGTCAATGATTTTTTCGCCGAACAAGCCTTGTGGCCGGAACAGCAGGAATACCAGCGCCAGCACATAGGCAAACCAGATTTCGATACCGCCGCCCACCATCGGGCCGAGGTACACCTCGGACAACTTCTCACCGACGCCGATGATCAAGCCGCCAATAATCGCGCCGGGCACTGAAGTGAGCCCACCCAAAATAATCACCGGCAGGGCCCGCAAAGCGACGGTCGTCAGCGAAAACTGAACCCCGAGCTTGGAACCCCAAATGATCCCTGCCACCAAGGCGGTGATGCCTGCGACGCACCACACAATCACCCAGATGCGGTTCAGCGGTATGCCGATACTCTGTGCAGCCTGGTGGTCATCTGCCACAGCGCGCAGCGCACGGCCGGTGCTGGTTTTCTGGAAGAAGAGCGACAGTGCCGCAACGAGCACTGCGGCCACTACAGCGGCAATCACATCCTCTTGATTGACCAGCACGCCACCTTCAAATACCGACTCAAAAAGGAAGATCGGGTCTTTGGGCATGCCCACATCGATTTTGTAAATATCGCTGCCGAAGATGGTCTGACCCGCTCCGTCGATGAAGTAGGTAATGCCCAAGGTCGCCATCAGCAAGGTCACCCCTTCCTGGTTCACCAGGTGGCGCAAGACCAAGCGCTCGATCAGCCACGCCAAGACGAACATCAAAATCGCCGACACAAAGAAGGCCAGCAAATTGCCCAAGAACTTGCTCTCCAGCCCCAGCCACTGGGGGATCCACACGGAGAAACGTGCCATGGCCAATGCCGCGAACAGCACCATGGCCCCTTGCGCGAAGTTGAATACGCCAGAGGCTTTGAAAATCAGCACAAAGCCCAGCGCCACCAGGGCATACAACATGCCGGCCATGAGGCCGCCAAACAGTGTTTCTAGAAAAAAACCCATGATTCCATTCCCTTCAGTGGCTGGTGCCGAGGTAGGCACTGATCACATCGGCGTTGTTACGCACTTCGTCGGGGGTGCCATCGCCGATTTTTTTGCCGTAGTCGAGCACGACCACACGGTCGCTGATGTCCATCACCACGCCCATGTCATGCTCGATCAACACCAC
>JAIXVK010000589.1 GCA_027483085.1 Comamonadaceae bacterium
GCAGCACGGACATCCGGGCTGCTTTTTTTTTGATCACTGTTCTCAACTTCTCAAGATCCGCGTGAACCATCCGACTCCTGCTATCGTGGCGCAAACCTCCGTCAGGCGCCTTCCCCGCCTCGCGTTGCTGCTGCTTTGTCTTGCGTTCATCGCAGCGGGCTTCATCGGTCGGGACGCATGGCGAAGCGCGGATCTCAGTGCACTGGGCTTTATGGCCGCCCTGAGCCGTGGTGAAGCCTCCTGGTGGTATCCCACGATGCTGGGAATTGCACCTGACTTCCCCTCGCTGCTGCCCTATTGGCTGGGCGCATGGACGTTGCAACTCGCACCGCCGGGCGTCAACTCAGACTTCTGGGTCCGTATTCCTTTTATTCTTTTGCTGACACTGGCCTTCGTCAGCACCTGGTACGGCAGCTATTACCTCGCCCGCACTCCTGCCGCTCAACCGGTAGCCTTCGCCTTTGGCGGCGAGGCCCACCCCACCGACTATGCCCGTGCCATGGCGGATGGCGGTTTGCTCGCTTTCATGGCTTCGCTGGGGCTTGCGCAACTCAGCCACGAGACCACCCCCGCTTTGGCCCAGTTGGGGTTCAGTGCGCTCCTGTTTTATGCGCTAAGTGCACTGCCCTACCATCGGATTGCGCCTTTGGTCTGCGCAGGATTGGGGATGCTCGGCATGAGTTTGAGCGGAGCACCAGCACTGGCCCTGATGTTTGGGGTCGGCGGCGCTTGCATCCACGGTGTGGACCGTCGCTCTGCGAATGATGAGGACAACCCGCTCCGCCATCAGACCCTGGACGCAGCCCTGTTGCTGGTGATGGCCCTTACAGTCGCTTGGATCGCAAAAATTTTGGGCTTGTGGGTGTGGAAAGTCGAGTGGCCCACCCTGACATGGGACTACTGGAACGGCCATATCCAGCTGCTGCTTTGGTTTACCTGGCCTGCATGGCCTTTGGCGCTCTACAGCGCGTGGCGCTGGCGCAAGCACCTGTTCAACCTGAACATCAGCCGCCATTTGTCCTTGCCAGCGTGGTTTATTGTGACCAGCGTAGGCACCATGTTGCTCTCCGGCGCACCAGACCGTACGCTGCTCTTGGCATTGCCGGCCTTTGCGGCAATGGCGGCATTCGCTTTGCCGACCCTGCGTCGCCAAGTTGCCGCCCTGATTGACTGGTTCACACTCTTGTTCTTTACCGGTTGCGGCATTGTGATCTGGGTCGTGTGGATCGCCATGCAAACAGGCACTCCGCCACAACCGGCAGCTAACGTAGCCCGGTTGGCGCCAGGCTATGAAGCCGAGTTTCAGATCTTGCCTTTTGCCTTTGCCGTGTTGGCCACATTGGCCTGGGGTTGGCTGGTGCGTTGGCGCGCCGGCAGGCACCGCGCGGCCATCTGGAAGAGTCTCGTCCTACCGGCAAGCGGCGCATCCCTGTGCTGGCTGCTGCTGATGACCCTATGGTTGCCTTTGCTGGACTATGCGCAAAGTGCCAAGACCATGGTGAAACAGACGCGGGCTACGATTCAAGCCGGGGAATGTGCCATCGTTTTGAACCTGGACCCAGCGCAAACCGCCGCCTTGGGTTGGTATGGCAGCATCGATCTCCAGCCGATCAACACCACCAAAGCCTGTAAATGGATGTTGACCGAACCCGCCCGAAATTCAGAGATGCCAGCAGGCGTTGATCGCACTATTTGGGGGGCTCACACCTTGGTACAGCACCCGGTAGCGGGTTCCGAGATGTTCTGGATTCTGAAACGGCAATGACACCGAGGGGTGCGGCCCACTCAATGCATGCGTAAACGGGCCGCCTTGAAACGCAATCGGAATGTAGAACCACGGCCCGGCACGCTTTCAATCAAGAGCTCTGCGCCATGCCGCTGGGCCACGTGCTTCACGATGGCCAAGCCCAGCCCCGTGCCGCCCGTGTCGCGTGAACGGCTCCGGTCCACCCGGTAGAAACGTTCGGTCAGGCGGGGCAGATGTTCAGGCGCAATGCCGGGGCCGGTGTCCTGCACTGACAGCTCTGCTTCCCCGTCACCCGTTTTGCGCCATTGCACTACGATTGTTTTGTCTGCGGGGGTATACCGGATCGCATTGCCGATCAAGTTGAACACCGCGCTGTGGATTTCGGTCGCAGACCCTGTCACGGCCACTGCATCCGCTACTGTGAACTGGATGTCCTGGGCTCTGCCCCAAAGCAGCACCGACAAGTTGTGGGCTTCCTGCTTGCATTGCTGCAAGAGCTGCACCATGTCGACCAGATCAGCGCCCGAAGGTGCGGGGCTTCCTTCCAAGCGTGACAGTGTGAGCAAATCGTCCACCAGACTCTGCATGCGCGTGGCCTGCTGAGACATCAAACCGAGGTACTTCCCCTGCTCAGTCTCGTCTAAGGGCAAAGTCTGCAGCGTTTCAACAAAACCCGCCAAGACGGTCAAAGGGGTGCGAATCTCGTGCGATACGTTCGCCACAAAATCTCGGCGCATGGCCTCCGCCTGCTCCAAGGCGGTGATGTCGCGTGACAGCAGCAGATTGCGACCTTCGCCGTAGGGGTGTAAGTGCACAGAGAGCTGAACAGGCTTGGATCCTGTGTTTTCCCGCCCGGGCATCACAAGCCCGTGGCTGAATTCTTGACCCGCGTAATAGCTGGCAAAGCCCGGGTCACGCACCAGATTGCCGAAGTGCTGCAGCATGTCACGGCGCGCATCAAAACCGAAGTGTTGACCTGCCATCTGGTTGAACCACTCGATACGGCCGGCAGCATCTAGCAACACCACCCCGTTGGGAGAGGCCTGCAACGCGGCCAAAAAGTCTTGGAGCTTGGTGTCACCTTCAGCGACCCGGCGCTCCCGCGATCGCATTTGCCGGCGCGTACGGTCTGCGACTTCGCCCCAAAAGCCAAAACCCAAATGCAGTTCGGTCGACTCACCGGCCTGCAACCACCGCATCAGGCGAAAACCGCGTGCGGAGTCCAAGAGCATCCAAAGGAAACCGCCTGCGAGCGCCCCCGCCAAAGCACCCCAGAGCGGCTCGAACCGTTGGACTAAAAAATAGCCGGCAATACCACCCAGCCCCTGCAACAACAGGAAAGAAGCGAAACGAAGAAACATGCAGAAACCGTGACGCCTCAGGCGCTGGCGCGATCGGCTGAGGGTTGTGAAGAAACAATCGGCATTGCAGGCTTGGCAGTCAAGCGATAACCTGCACCCCGCACGGTTTCCACCATTACGCCGGCATGGGACAAGGCTTCCCGGAGACGCTTCACATGAACGTCTACGGTCCGCTCTTCGATGTAGACGTGATCGCCCCACACGTTGTCCAACAACTGGGCACGGCTGTGCACCCGCTCGGCATGACCCATCAGGTAATGCAACAGCTTGAACTCTGTAGGTCCGAGTTTGAGCGCAGCGCCCTCAAACGACACACGATGGGTCGACGAATCCAGGGTCAAACCGGCAATAGTCAGCGCCTCGCCCGTGCTCTCGGGAGTGCGACGACGCAAGACCGCACGCACCCGCGCCAGCAACTCTTTGGTCGAGAACGGCTTGGCAATGTAATCGTCAGCACCTGCATCCAGACCGGCAACCCGGTCTGCCTCGTCGCCACGCGCCGTCAGCATGATGATGGGCACTTCCTTGGTCCGGGGATCCGCGCGCCAGCGTTTGGCCAACACCAAGCCACTCTCACCAGGCAACATCCAGTCCAGCAAAATGAGATCCGGGACTCCGTCATCAATCTCGCGCTGAGCAGAGTCACTGTCCATGGCCCATCGCGGGCGGAACCCGTTATGTCGCAGGTTGACGGCGATCAATTCAGCGATGGCCGACTCGTCCTCGACCACCAGCACGGCGGGCATATTTTTCATTTCACAACCGACTCAATTTTCTCCATCGTGGAGTGGCGCACATCCTCGCCCTTCACCACATAGATGATGAACTCTGCAATGTTTTTGGAGTGGTCACCGATGCGCTCAATGGCTTTGGCCAGGAACAGCAAGTCAAGGCTTGGCGAAATCATGCGGGGGTCTTCCATCATGTAGGTCACCAGCTTGCGGACGAAACCGTCAAACTCCGCATCGATCAAGTCGTCTTCTTTGAGAATCGAGACCGCAGC
>JAIXVK010000078.1 GCA_027483085.1 Comamonadaceae bacterium
AGAGAAGGCGAGATGAGATGTCCGAACGATTTACTTGGAATGCGCATGTTTAAAAAAATTGCTTTTACTCTGTCTCTGCTGGTCGGACAGTTTGCGTTCGCGCAAGGAGCCATCGAGTCCGTGTCGGGGTCTCTGCAGGGCGGGAACGAGGTCGTCCGCATTGATTTGAGCGAGGCGCTTACCACGTTGCCTACAGGCTTTGCTATTCAGTCGCCAGCGCGCATTGCGCTCGATTTTCCCGGTGTCGCAAATGCCATGGGTCGATCAACGGTCGAGATCAACCAAGGTAACTTGCGTTCCGTCAGCGTGGTTCAGGCGGGTGAACGTACCCGTGTGGTGCTGAACCTGAAGCAAGCCGCCGCTTACAAGGCTGAAATTCTAGGGAAGTCTTTGATTGTGTCCTTGGGTGCTGCGGAGGTGGCCAATACGAAACCTGTCAGCGCTTTCGCTGAGCCGATCGCGCGAGTGGCGGCACCGCTGAAAGACGTGGATTTCCGTCGGGGGGCTGATGGCGCGGGTCGTGTGATCGTTACCTTGCCCAATAGCCAAGTGGGTGTGGACATCCGTCAACAGGGGCAAGGTCTGGTTGTTGAGTTCATGAAGTCCAGTCTGCCAGAAGGCTTGCGTCGCAAGTTGGATGTGGCCGATTTTGGAACGCCAGTGAAATCCGTAACGACCACGCAATCCGGGGATCGTGTGCGCATGGTGATCGAGCCCCAAGGGCAGTGGGAGCACAGTGCGTATCAAAGTGATGAGCAATTTGTGGTGGAGGTCAAAGAGATCAAGGTTGACCCCAAAAAGTTGACCCAAGGTCCCGGCTACAACGGACAAAAGCTGTCTCTGAACTTCCAGAGTATTGAAGTGCGTTCGTTGTTGCAAGTGATAGCCGACTTCACCAATTTCAACATCGTGACCTCTGATTCGGTAGCCGGCTCAGTCACGCTCCGTTTGCAAGATGTCCCTTGGGATCAAGCTCTGGACATCATCCTGCAGGCCAAGGGTTTGGGCATGCGCAAGACCGGAAACGTCTTGTGGGTTGCTCCGAAAGATGAAATCGCGGCCAAAGAAAAGCTCGATCTTGAGACTGTAGTTGCTGTGCAAAACTTGGAGCCCTTGCGCACCCAAGCTTTTCAGATCAACTACGGCAAAGCGTCTGACATCGCAGCAGGTTTGATCGCCTCAAGTTCCGGTGTCGGGCAAGGCGTGACCGCGACGCGGATACTTTCCTCACGCGGCAGCGTGATTTCGGAGAATCGCACTAACCAGCTGTTTGTGACAGATATTCCCAGCAAGTTGGAACAAGTGCAGCAACTGATCTCTAAGATCGACATTGCTGTACGCCAAGTATTGATTGAAGCGCGGATTGTGGAGGCCTCCGATTCTTTCGGTAAGTCCTTGGGCGTGAAGCTCGGTGGCGGCGGGTCTGCAGGTGCCTCCGGCGACAAACCTGGTATCTCGCTGGGCTCAAGTTATGTGGCTGGGTCTGCAGCCACTTCTTCGGGCAATTTTGTGAACTTGCCTTCTACAGGCGCACTTGGCAGTAGTTCGCCAGGTCAGTTTGCGGTCTCTATTTTTGGCGCAGGTGCCGATCGTTTCTTGAATTTGGAAATCTCTGCACTGGAGGCTGAAGGCAAGGGCAAAGTGGTGTCCAGCCCTAGGGTTGTAACGGCTGATCAGATTCGGGCATTGATTGAGCAGGGTACGGAACTGCCTTACCAGGTTGCGTCATCGAGCGGTGCTACATCCATTGCGTTTCGTAAAGCTAACCTGAAACTCGAAGTGCTCCCGCAGATTACGCCTGAGGGCAACATTATCTTGACCTTGGACGTGACCAAAGACACCGTAGGTCAATCCACGCCAGCCGGCTTCGCGATTGACACCAAGCACGTTCAAACCCAAGTCTTGGTAGAGAACGGCGGTACGGTGGTGATTGGTGGTATTTTCACTGAGAGCTCGACCGATACGGAAACCAAGGTTCCCTTCTTTGGCGATCTGCCGGGCTTGGGAATCCTCTTCCGCAACAAAGCCAAAGAGATCCAGAAAAGAGAAATGCTCGTGTTCATCACACCAAAAGTCATTGCCGACAAAGTGGTGGGACGTTGATCCCAGCATGGTGAGGTAGCCACGAATTGAGCATTAGTCTTGTCGGTCTTCCCGGCTCTGGGAAGACCACTGTCGGGCGGCAACTAGCGCGACGTCTGCGCCTTCCCTTCGTTGACTCAGACCACGCTATTGAGAGCCGTATTGGTTGCTCTATCCGTGAATTCTTCGATCGTGAAGGCGAGGAGCGCTTCCGCGATATCGAAGAGGATGTCCTGGATGAGCTGTCAAAAAATGCAGACTCCGTCTTGTCGACCGGGGGCGGTGCCGTGTTGCGCGCGAATAATCGGGGCAATTTGCATGCGCGTGGCAAGGTCGTGTATCTGAAGTCCACCCCAGAGGAGTTGTTCCGGCGGTTGCGCCACGACGTGAGCAGGCCTTTGTTGCAAGTGTCTGATCCTCTGGCGCGCATGCGCGAGTTGTTTGCGGTTCGTGATCCTTTGTATCGAGAAACGGCCCATTTCGTCCTGGAGACCGGTCGCCCCTCGGTAGCAACCTTGGTCAACATGATCGTCATGCAGCTAGAGCTCTCTGGCGCCATTCCCTCGATCGACTGAGCCGGTCTTTTGTCCCTTCACGGGTAGGCCCTAAACTATCGGGCTATGACTACGCAAGTGCTTCACACGGTTCACATTTCGCTTGAAGAGCGAAGCTACCCCATTCATATCGGCCACGATCTTTTGGCCGGTGAGTCCGTCTTCTCTGGCTTACCCGGTGCGCACACGGCACTGATTGTGAGTAACACGACGGTAGCGCCGTTGTATGTTGCCAAATTGAAGGCCGGGCTAGCACCGCATTACGCGCGTGTTTTAACCTTGGAGCTCCCCGATGGTGAGGCCCATAAGCACTGGGAAACGTTGAATCAAATTTTCGACGTTCTGCTGGCGAACACAGCCGACCGAAAGACGACGCTATTTGCCTTGGGCGGCGGTGTGGTGGGGGACATGACGGGGTTCGCCGCGGCAAGCTATATGCGCGGTGTGCCTTTCGTGCAGGTGCCTACAACTTTGCTCGCTCAGGTGGATTCGTCGGTAGGTGGCAAAACGGGCATCAACCACCCACTCGGCAAAAATATGGTGGGTGCTTTCTATCAGCCTCAGATGGTGCTGTGTGACCTGGCGACCTTGGGCACCTTGCCCGCTCGGGAGGTGAGCGCGGGTCTGGCCGAGGTCATCAAATACGGGCCCATCGCCGACATGGATTTTTTCGATTGGATCGAAGCCAACGTCGAGAAATTAGTCAGTCTGGACAGCGTCACACTGGCGCATGCGGTGAAGCGGAGTTGTGAAATCAAGGCTTGGGTAGTGGGCCAAGACGAGCGAGAGTCCGGGCTTCGCGCCATATTGAACTTCGGTCATACCTTTGGCCACGCCATCGAGGCAGGCCTAGGCTACGGGGAATGGTTGCACGGTGAGGCCGTCGGATGCGGAATGGTCATGGCAGCAACCTTGTCAGAGCGATTGGGTTTGGTAGATGCGGCTTTTGTGGCCCGACTGACGCGATTGATCGCGGCCGCTGGTCTGCCCGTCAAGGCGCCGCTACTCCATGCCGAAGACAATGCCGGCGCCTATCTTGATTTGATGCGGCATGACAAAAAATCAGAAGCCGGTGAAATCCGCTTTGTAGTGATCGATGGCCCGGGGCGTGCAGCGCTTCGCAGTGCACCTGATGTGCTTGTGCGCGAAGTGATAGACGCTTGCTGTTTGTGATTGCTATAAAAATAGTAGCTACTTGCGCATATAAAACAGGGGTGATGGCGTAATTTTATGAATCAGCTTCAGCCCTACGCCTGTTTGCCTGAGACCAGCAGGGGGCGACGCTTTCATGAAGAGGCGGCGCCGACCCGGACCCCTTTTCAAAGGGATCGGGATCGGATAGTTCATTCCACCGCTTTCAGGCGCTTGGTTTACAAGACACAGGTCTTCATCAACCACGAAGGCGACCTCTTTCGCACCCGCCTCACGCATTCGCTGGAGGTTGCGCAGCTGGGGCGATCGATGGCCCGGACCCTCGGCTTGAACGAAGACGTGGTCGAAACCATCGCTTTGGCCCATGATCTAGGGCACACCCCTTTCGGTCATGCGGGGCAAGATGCCCTTCATGAGTGCATGGCTGAATACGGTGGTTTTGAACATAACCTGCAAAGTCTGCGGGTCGTGGACCACCTGGAGGCGCGGTATCCCCAGTTTGATGGCCTCAATTTGTGCTTTGAGTCTCGCGAAGGCATCTTGAAGCACTGCTCCCGTACCAATGCCCACGCGCTGGAGCAGGCCGAGGTCGACTTTCCTGCTGCAGCTGCCGGTGTCGCCCGCAGATTCCTGGATGGCGGGCAACCGAGTCTCGAGGCTCAGCTCTGCAATCTGGCCGATGAAATCGCCTACAACTGCCACGATATTGACGATGGTGTCCGGTCCGGTCTGCTGCTGATGGAGCAAATGCTGGAGGTGCCCCTGTTTTCGCGCTATGCCCGGCAAGCGCTCACACAACATGCGCAACTGGCACAGCCTCCACAGCAGAGGCGTTGGCTATTCGAGTCCATCCGTTTGATGTTGAGCGACATGGTCTACGACGTACTGAAAACCACCCAAGCGCAATTGGCAGAAAGCCAACCGACAAGTGTGGTGGAAGTGCGTGCGGCAAAGCCCTTGGTGTTGTTCAGCCCCGGCATGCGGGCCGAAACCCGTGAATTGAAAAAATTTCTATTTGACCACCTTTACCGCCATGACCAAGTGATGGACACGATGAACAAGGCCAAGCAGGTGGTACGGGATCTTTTTGATGCCTATCTGGAGACGCCGGCTGAAATGCGCCAAGACAGCGAGCCTGCGGGCGACATCACGCTTCAGCGGCGGGTGAGTGACCATATTGCAGGTATGACCGATCGCTTCGCCTTGCGTGAGCACGCCCGCTTGACCGGAAAGACCTTGTTTCATGTCTGAAAACCCCCGCCTTGCCCCGCAAACAGATGATGTGGTGATCGCGCGTACCAGGCAGTGGCTGGAGCGCGCGGTCATCGGGCTCAATCTGTGCCCGTTTGCAAAGGCTGTTTACGTCAAGAACCAAGTGCACTATGTGGTGTGCCGGGAAGCCGCGCCGGCAGAAGTGTTGGAGGTCTTGCAGACGGAGTTGCTCGCCCTGCAAGCCAGTCCGGCCGAGACCAGAGACACCACGCTCCTGATATTGCCTGACGCACTGGCAGAGTTTTTGGCGTTCAATGACTTTTTGTACCCCGCCGATAAACTGCTGCGCAAGCTCAAGCTCAGCGGCGATTTGCAGATCGCCAGTTTCCACCCGGATTTTCAGTTTGCCGATGCAGAGCCGGACGACATCGGCAACTTCACCAATCGCGCGCCTTATCCGATATTGCACCTGCTGCGCGAGGCCAGCATTGACAAAGCCGTCGAGGCCTTTCCCGACGCTGAGCAGATCTATGCCCGCAATATTGCCGCCCTCGAGGCGCTTGGCGCAGAGGGGTGGGCAGCGCTTGATGTGGCGGCTTACTCTGCTGCGGGCCCCCATCCCGAAGAAACTAAATGAAAAAACACAAGATATCCCCCGGTCAAAGTGGTTCGCCAGCGTTGCCTGAAGGGCAGATCCCGGAGATCCGCCCCGGGCAATCGGTAGAGCTACTCAAAGAGCTTCACATCCTGACCCGTGACGGCAAGCTCAACCAAGATTCCCGTCGCAAGCTCAAGCAGGTCTATCACCTTTATCAGTTCATCGAAAAATTGATGAACGAGCTGCCGCAAGCATCCGGCGGAAACTTCACCCTCGCGGATCACGGCGCCGGCAAGTCGTACCTGGGCTTCATTCTTTACGACCTGTACTTCAAGCACCTCCCGCAGAGCCACCTGTATGGGATCGAAACCCGAGCCGAACTGGTCGATAAATCACGGGCTTTGGCTGACAAGCTGGGCTTTGACCGCATGAGCTTTTTGAACGTCAGCGTAGAGGCGGCGACACAGCTTGAAGAGTTACCGAAAACCTTTGACGTGGTCACAGCCCTGCACGCCTG
>JAIXVK010000065.1 GCA_027483085.1 Comamonadaceae bacterium
CGCCGGTGACCATGCAAGCGCTGAGCAATCGCCCGGTATTTGATTCGCAGTGGGATGCGCGCGAGCACAACAACATGCCGCATATCAACCTGAGTCGCGAAGCCGACGCCATTCTGATCGCGCCCTGCAGCGCCGACTTCATGGCCAAACTGTTACATGGTCGTGCCGACGATTTGCTGAGTCTGATGTGCCTGGCGCGGCCGATTGAAAGCGTGCCGTTGATCATCGCCCCGGCGATGAACCGGGAGATGTGGGCGCACCCTGCCACCCAGCGCAATCTCGCGCAGCTGCGTGCGGATGGCACCCATGTGCTGGGCGTGGGAAATGGAGACCAGGCCTGCGGTGAGACGGGCGACGGGCGCATGCTGGAGCCGGACGAGTTGCTGCAGGAGGTTGTTGCGTTCTTTCAGCCTAAGCGTCTGGCGGGGCAGCATGTCGTGGTCACTGCCGGGCCCACCTTCGAGGCGATTGACCCGGTGCGTGGCATTACCAACCTCTCTAGCGGGAAAATGGGGTTCGCTATTGCCCGTGCTGCGCGCGAGGCGGGGGCTGAGGTGACCTTGATCGCCGGCCCGGTGGCTTTGGCAACGCCGCGGGGCGTTCAGCGGGTCGATGTGAAATCAGCACTCGATATGCACCTGGCCAGCACAGAGCATGCGCAACGCGCTACTGTTTTTATAGCAACGGCTGCTGTGGCGGATTGGCGCCCGGCGACGGCGGCCAACCAAAAGCTCAAAAAAGACGGTAGTGGTGCAACGCCGAAACTCGAGTTTGTCGAGAACCCCGACATATTGGCTGATGTGGCCCAAACCGAGCGCGCGGTGCGTGGCGATCTCTATTGCGTCGGCTTTGCTGCGGAGAGCCATGATTTATTGGCCCACGCGACGGCAAAGCGACTGCGAAAGAAGGTGCCGCTGCTGGTGGGCAACATCGGTCCCGCGACCTTCGGTCAGGACGACAATGCACTTTTGCTCATCGATGCTGCCGGTTCTACCGAGCTGCCTCGCAACTCCAAGCTGCATTTGGCGCGGCAACTTGTTGCCGAAATCGCCAAACGGCTGCACGCTACCCCTTAATTTTTCACACGGAACATCATGAAAATCGACGTCAAGATCATCGATCCCCGCTTGCAAAACAACTTGCCGACCTATGCCACCCCGGGTAGTGCTGGCTTGGATTTGCGCGCTTGCCTGGGCGCACCGCTAACCCTGGCTCCCAATGCATGGCAACTGGTACCTACCGGCATGGCAATTTATCTCGAAGACCCGGCGTACGCGGCGCTGATTCTGCCCCGCTCCGGGCTGGGGCATAAACATGGCATCGTGCTGGGCAATCTGGTGGGTTTGATTGACAGCGATTACCAAGGTCAGCTCATGGTGAGCGCCTGGAACCGCAGTGAAGTTCCGTTCACCATCGAGCCGATGGAGCGCATTGCGCAGTTGATGATCGTGCCGGTGGTGCAAGCCCAGTTCAATGTGGTGACCGAATTCCCCGCGTCACAGCGCGGGGAGGGCGGTTACGGCTCCACCGGTAAGGCCTGATCGGCTTAGTGCAGGTGATCGTTTCCGGGGGCTTGCTCGTGCAAGGGCTGGACCCGGAAGAACCCGGTACCCAAGGTACCAGAGCCGATTTCTTCTTCAGTGGCTTCCCGGACAGACTCTACTTTGAGTTGAATACGGATGGCGATACCCGCCAGCGGGTGGTTGCCATCCAGCACCACGTGTTCGGGGTAAATGTCTGTGATGGTGTAGAGCGCGTCTTTGGGGGCGTCCGGGTTGCAGCCTGCGGGTAATGCATAACCTTCCATGGTCAGGCCTTCTTGCAATTCTGCGGGAAACAGGCCGCGCGGCTCCAAGAAAATCAGCTGGTCATTGAAATCGCCGAAAGCCTCTTCCGGCTCAATTTGCAATTGCACTTTATCTCCGGCTACGTGGCCTTGCAGCGCAGCTTCGATGGGGGGCAACAAGTCGTTGCCGCCCAATAAAAACTCAACCGGCTCGTCCAAAACGTCCAGTTCTTCGCCCAGTGTGTCTTTCAGCGTCCATGTGAGGGCAACGACGCATTGTGTGGTGATTTCCATAAGGCAGAATTCTCCCATGAACATTGAAACCCCACTCCAGCTGCTCGGCGGCATCAGCCCGGAAACCTTCATGCAGCGCTACTGGCAAAAGAAGCCGCTGGTGATCCGTCAAGCCATTCCCGGATTTTCTCCATTGCTGGAGCGCATCGAGCTATTGGAGCTGGCCGCGCAAGAAGACGTGGAGTCGCGTTTGGTGGTGCAGGGTGCCCCTGGCAATGGGGATGCATGGAAATTCAAGCACGGGCCTTTTGCCCGCAAGTCCCTGCCGCCGCTCAAGCAAGCGGGTTGGACCTTGCTAGTGCAGGGGGTAGATTCGCATGATGAGCGGGTGCATGGCTTGATCAATCAGTTCCGTTTTGTGCCGGATGCGCGCCTGGACGATTTGATGATCAGCTACGCCACAGACCAAGGCGGCGTGGGCCCCCACTTTGATAGCTATGACGTTTTTCTGTTGCAGGCGCATGGTCGTCGTCGTTGGCGCATAGGGCGGCAGAAAGACCTGTCGTTGGTGCCTGACATGCCGCTCAAAATCCTGGCCAATTTCGAGCCGGAAGAAGAGTTCGTGCTCGAACCCGGCGATATGTTGTACCTCCCGCCCAAATACGCCCACGACGGTATTGCGGAGGGGGAATGCATGACCTATTCCATCGGCTTCCGCTCTCCTTCGCAGGCGGAGTTGGCGCAAGAGGTTTTGCAACGCATTGCTGAGCAAGCGATGGATGACTTGCCGGCAACCCTTTACACCGACCCCAAACAAGCGGCAGTACAAGCTCACGCTGAGTTGCCATCCGCCATGCTGGAGTTCGCTCAGGCTGCAGTGCAGTCAGCGCTGAAGGACCCTAAAGCCATCGCCCGTGCACTGGGCGAATATTTGAGTGAACCGAAGGCCAACGTATGGTTCGATGGCGAGGGCCAAGACGTCGCGGGTGCCATCCGCTTGGATCGCCGCACCCGTATGCTCTACGACGCGCATCATGTTTTTATCAATGGTGAAAGTTTTAATGCCGCAGGTCGCGACGCGCAATTGATGCGGCAGTTGGCCGATATGCGCCAGCTGGACGCGAAAGAAGTACGTCGTTTAAGTGAGGGGGCTATCAGCCTGGTGCAGGACTGGTGCGATGCCGGATGGTTGCATGTCGACCAATGAGGCATCCTGGTCAGGTGAGGGGGCGTTTCTAGGCCCCTCTGAGTTCGCAGAGGCCGTCCGGCAAGGCATTGACCTTGCTGGCCTGGAGGGCTGGAGCCAGATGGTCTGGGTCGATGTTGATTTTGCGGATTGGCCGTTGCGCGAAAAAGCGGTTATCGAATCTCTCCAGCGATGGGTCAAGCCCGGGCGACGGCTGACCATGATTGCGAAGCGTTACAACCAGGTCACGCTGCTGCACCCCCGCTTTGTTCAGTGGCGCGTGACTTGGGGTCACCTTTTGGATTGCAGGGTGGTTAAGCATCTTGACGACTCTGAAATGCCCAGTGCATTGTTGGGGCCCGCATGGTTCTTGCACCGCCGGGATGCCGAGCGTTCGGTCGGTGTGTGGTCTCGTGAGCCCCGCTCGAAACTGAATTTGAAAGAATCGGTAGACGAGTGTTTCCGTCAAAGCTCCCCCGGTTTTCCGGCCTCCGTTTTGGGACTTTAAGGTTCAAGAGGGTTTACCCGTACGCACTGTTTTGGGTCTTGTATAATTTCAAGCTCTGATGGAAAGAGACCGAATGCTTTACGTCAGGGCTGGGTGGTTCGCTATCCAGACAATTTCCGGAAATTGTTTCGTTAACTCACTGAAGTCTTTAAAAATGAACAAGTCTCTCGTTTTGGCAGCATTGATCGCTGCTGCTGCTCTGGCTGCTTGCGGTAAGAAAGAAGAAGCTCCTGCTGCTGCTCCCGCTGCTGTTGAAGCTCCTGCTGCTGCTGCATCCGCTCCTGAAGCTGCTGCTCCTGCAGCTGCTGCTTCCGAAGCCACTGCTCCTGCAGCTGCTGCTTCCGAGCCAGCCAAGCAATAATCTGCTTGCAGACGAAAAAAAACCACCTTTCGGTGGTTTTTTTTTGCCGGTACGGGTCTTACTACGCTGTTGGCCCAAGAAAATCTGGAAACCCAATAGGCATGCGGGTTCCCAAAGGGTAGCGCCCCAGAAATTGACTATTTTCGGACTTTTACATCTTTGTAGACAACTGGCGTGATGTACATCACGTTAATGCTCTGCCTGGGGTGCGTATAAGCGTGATAAGCATCACGCTAAAGAAGCTGCTCAATTGGTTGCTTATGCGTGATGTACGTCACGCATAATGGGGTATGTCAAAAGCACCTATGCCCTTAACGCACGAATCAGTCTCAGCTGTACTCGCCTATCTCAAGCGGGCAGTAATGCGAGGTTCGGACATCTTCAGGCCGAACAAAGTCGACCCGAAAAATCGAGTCGAAATCCTTGAAGAGCGGCTGGCTAAGTCGAAGGAGGACCTTCGAGGGGTGACTTGCCATGAATGGCTCAGCGCGAACGTCACGCCGGCGGGTCGAGTCAAACTGCTGAACGCACTACGTCGCCAAAAAGCAAACAAGAGTCCTACTAGTCAGAAGTACGGAGTGATAAGGGTTGCTGTGGCTGAGCGTGAGGCTTTGGCCAAACTGAGCTCAAAAACAGGTATTCCTCTCGGACTGCTTTTGAAAACAATGACATTCGTCGTTGATACCGACCCTGAGCTCAGAGAAAAAATCGTCCGGCTGGCGGTTGCAATCAATCTTTAAACCTGGGCGTTCAACCGGGAATTTGAGCGGATATCAAGCGTAAGTACCTGATTTCAAAAGATTCACCTGTTCGTTTGAGATTTTGAAAAAGAACAGGTGAATTTTCCGTAAATCGACGGGCATGCCCAGCTTATGCACCTACCGACCTTTGAGAGGACTTTGGGTTTTGGAAGTACCC
>JAIXVK010000161.1 GCA_027483085.1 Comamonadaceae bacterium
AATGCATTTTTTACGCGGTGTTGGCCTGTGGGGGGCTGACCATAGGTGCTGCCGCGAACGCACAGTGCACCCGCATGGTGGTGGCGGCAGACCCGACCTACCCGCCATTGCATTGGTATGACGGCGAAACCCTGCAAGGCGCCAGCATCGAGATTGCCAAGCGGGTACTCACCGATTTAAAAATCGACTTTGAAATCCGCAGCCCGGGCCCTTTCCCACGGGTGATGGCGCTGGCAGAGCGTGGCGAGGTCGACATGGTGGCCACGCTCAAGAAAACCCCTGAGCGCGAAGCATTTTTGCTGTACCCCAAAACGGTGGTGCTGCAAAACCCGGTGGCGGCTTTTACGATGCGCAACCTGCCGTGGGTCTACCGCGACCGCGCTGATCTGATCGGCCGGCGCGGCGCCATCGCACGCGGCAACGTATTTGGCGGGGGGCTGGATGAATACATCCACGAAAAACTCAGCGTGCAAGAAGTCAGCCGGCCCGAGGCCAGCTTTGGGCTCATGGAGCTCGGGCGCGTGGAGTACTTTATTACCGGCTACTACACCGGCATGGCCCTGCTCTGGAAGCGGGGCGACAACACCGGCTTTGTGGCCTTGGAGCCCTTTTTGGTAGATACCCCCAACTACCTGGCCCTGACCCGCAAAGGCAACTGCGCCGACAAGCTCGAGCAAATTGACGCACGCCTGGCCGTGCTCAAAAAAGCCGGTGTATTGGATGAGATTTTGCGCGCCAGCATCCAGCGCTGGAAGGCCCGCCCGGTGATGGTGGAGCGATAGCCTGCCGGCCGGTGGCATGATTCGGCCCATGCAAGCCAAACCCCTGTTTACCTCTTGGTTAAAAGACATCGCCAGCATTCCGTGGCGAGACGCAGCCGTCATGCTGCGCGAGCGTTTCCGTGAGGACCGGCTCGGCCTCACCGCCAGCAGCCTGACCTTTACCACCACGATTGCGCTGGTGCCCCTGATCACGGTCGCACTGGCAGTGTTTACCGCCTTCCCGATGTTTGCCAAGTTTCAGGATGTGCTGCAGCGCTGGCTGATCGAGAGCTTGGTGCCCGACAACATTGCCCGCCAAGTGCTGGGCTATCTGAACCAGTTTGCTGGCAAGGCCAGCCGACTGGGCGTGGCCGGGCTGGCGATATTGCTGGGCACCGCGTTGGCGTTGATATTCACCATCGACCGCACACTCAACAGCATCTGGCGCGTGAAAAAGCCCCGACCGTTTGGTCAGCGTGTGTTGGTCTACTGGGCTGCTGTGACCCTGGGGCCCCTGTTGCTGGGGGCCAGCCTGTCAATTACCTCGTATGCCATCACGGCCTCCAAGGGGGTGGTGGGTGGCTTGCCGGGGGGCATCACGTTTTTGCTCGATAGCCTGCAGTTCGGGCTGGTGGCGGCTGGCACTGCGGCCATGTTTCATTACGTGCCCAACACCTATGTGCGCTGTGGCCATGCGTGGATGGGGGGGCTGTTTGTGTCTGCAGGCATGGAGCTGGCGCGCAAGGGGCTGGCCATGTACCTTGCCAAGGTGCCCACGTATTCGGTGGTGTACGGGGCGTTTGCCACCGTGCCAATTTTGCTGATCTGGATCTATGTGGCCTGGGTCATCGTGCTGCTGGGTGCCGCACTCACCGCCTATTTGCCCAGCCTCTTGGCCGGTGTGCCACGCCGCAAGCTGGGCCATGGCTGGCAGTTTCAGCTGGCGCTGGAGGTGCTGCAGATGCTGGACACGGCCAAAGGCGCCGAAGACCGCGGGCTGACCTTGTCGACCCTGCGCCTGGCCCTGCGCGTGGACTCGCAACGCCTGGAGCCGGTGCTGCAAACCCTGCAAGAGCTGGACTGGGTAGGCCAGCTGCAAGAGTCCACCGACCGCGATGGCCAAGCCCGCTATGTATTGCTGGCCGATTTGGGCCAAACCGTGCTGGAGCCCCTGATGCAACGTCTGCTGCTGACGCCCGAGCCGTTTACTGAGAATTTATGGAAATTAGGCCGCTGGCGCACGACCAGTGTGCGCGATGCGCTACAGAAAGAGTAGCAATTGGGTTAGTTGTCTGACCGTGTTTGCTGCCAATTACCGCTAGCTGGGCGCCTTTTGAACCTGGAGCTCTTGGCCGTTTGGGTAACTTCAGCAATGCAGCGAAAGCGGTCTCACGCTGCGTCGCACATAGCGCTCTCCAACGGGTCCGAAAAGCAGACCCTACGAACATCCGTGGGCATCGTAAGGCTCATTTGCAGCTGGCGCCAGCTGATTGAAATCGTTCAGCGGACGCCGTCGTATGACCTCTCCTTGGTACTGGTGATCGGCATAAGGTTAAGGTTTAGAGGCTGCTGTACGTCGTTAGCACCATGCTTTCCGCGGCGTCTGCCTAATAGTTCCTCGCTGAATTGACTCAAGGAGATTGAAATACGCCCCCACCTATTTTCTCCTTGCTCCAACTTGAAATGCTTTCGTAAAGTTTCGTTAAAGAAAACCGTTTAAGATCGAAAACAGCAATAAGTAAATCTTCCACGCAACCGGAATCCTGGAGGAGTTTACTTTTACTCTTCAGACCTGAAGTCGAAATGATGTGCAACACGGCAGAGAGATCATGTCCATTTATCAATTCGCTAATGGAGTGTTTCTCTGCAGATACAGATTCAATAGATTTCCCTATAGTTTCTCGACTTGCAACGCTCAAGCCGCGGTTCTGCGAATACTCCCACACTGTGTTAATCATCAACGAACGCGAAATTGACCATTTTGACGTATCTATGAACTTGTGAATTTTTATTTTGTTACCTTCAGGCTTTTCAGGCTTAAAAGAAAGGCCCAGTGACAGGCGCTTGTTTGCCAACCGCAGGCACCCCATCTCATAGCACAGGGAAATGGTCAAATCAAAAACGGAATTTCCGATTTTGTTCTCAAATTGTTCAATATGATCGGCGTCGCTTATCAAGTTGAAATATTCATCAATGGCACCACTGAAGGCAATCATGACTTCTGCGTCATGATGATCCGTGGCGAATATAGCATCGTCAAAAGTTTCACAAAACTTTGAATTCCCCTTGATACGCAAAAAATCCGCATCACGAATTCCCAAGGCATTAGAAATCCCGCGATCACGCAAAATCCCGTATACCTCGCGAAGCTTATACTTGCCCCAAGTAGGTTTTATTCGCACCGATGGCTTATCAACGAATTTCCCATACAGCTTAACATCTCGTTTCCCCTCGACAAGCAAGTATGTACCGGAAAAAGAGGTATCCTGACAAATTGCATTTGCAATACGTGCTGCAGTAATCAGCTCTTCCATCATTCAACTCCCTTGAGTTCAACCTTGAGGTCCCAGTTCTCGTTAATTATGTCTGGAGAATGCGTCGCTATTACTATCGAAACTCGATTTATGGAGGTAATTTCTTTTAAGTCATCGATAAACTTGTTTTGCCACGAGATGTGTAGAGAAACCTCGGGTTCATCGATAAATATCATGTCGCCCTGGGCAGATTTGAAGATCAACTCGTAAAACAGGATGAGTTCGTTCTGTTCGCCTGACGACAGCTTCATAGTCGGTATTTTCTGGAAATTCCCTTTTTCGTCGCGCTTAGTGGTTGAGCGGAATACAAATCCAGCCCGCTTATCCACCTCCAGAGTCTTGTGTTTGAATCGCTTGTTGATGATGTTTTTAAAGAGTTCAACCTTCGATGAAATTTGATCGTATGGCGCTAGCTTCTTGTGACTGTCGTCAACATAAAGCTTTAAAGCACTTACGAGGTCTTTCTGATCCTCTTCGATTCTTGATATATACGCATCTTGCGATCCCTCCAGAAGCCCCATTGAAGATAGCTGCTTGCGTTGTGCGTCAAGCTTAGAGAGTGCGTCATTAAGTCCCTCAACAGAATCAACTGCGCGCCTTTGAAGTTTTGCAACTAATCTATTGGGATAAGTCGCATCAAGCTCGGTCGCGACCTGCGAAGCAGTTTTGTCAATTTCAGCAATGGTTTCCGCCAACTCTGAAGCGGATTTTGTGACCCGATTGACATAAGCTTCCCCTCCTCGCTCTTTGGCAGTGATAATTCGCTGCGTCTCAATCAGCCGAATAGATATTTTCTTTCTTGCTGCGACATACCATGCTGGCCGACTATCCCTCCTGCGAAGGTGTTGCATATGATAATCTTCGTCATAGATTTCAGATGCGAAGAGCATTTCTCTTGTGCGACGATAGTCGATGTACCTTTGGTCGAGCCTAGCAGCATCCATCATCATTAATCGGCGATGCTGGAGATACTCTCTGTGTTGCTCAGACGATTGGCCCTCAAAACTTATTTCTGCCAAATTTTCTTGCTTGGGTTTTGTCTTTTTATTCGCAAAATGCCTGGTTACGTAAATTGTCAGCTTTTCCCGCGATTGAGTTTTTGTGACCTCCCAACTTTCGTCGCCTTCAAAGTAAAATAATAATTGATGAAACTCGAGATCTCGAAAAAATAAAAAATTTTCCGTGAAAAAAGCGTTGGTTGCCTCTAGTATTACGGTTTTTCCAAGACCGTTTTCACCAATTACGATCGTGATTCCACTATCATTAAAAGGAATATCGTGGTCAAAAACGCCGAATAGCTTTCTTGCGCTTATTTTGGTAATTCTCATAGTCCCTTGTGCCTCTTAAAAATAAAGTTTCCTATGCAACTTGGATTAATGCGGCTGATTACGACAACGACGCTTATAGGCGTTGACCCATGAACCATTTGCAAATTGCGTTGAAATAACGCCACACCCAAGTCTTTGCTGTGTTGATACGATGCGATTCGCCTACAACTGAAATGTAACGTTCTTGTTTATGAGTGTGATCCAAGAGCCATCGTGGGCGGCAACCGACAGCAAACCTAGAATGCTAACGGGTCGATGCGCCATTTATGACACTCGAGCGTACCGCCGAATGCTGTCGAGCGACGGTGTAGCCTGGCGCCGCTAATCAGCCTACTGGCGCCTCGGCTTCGCAGCGGAAGCAGCCCTTCACTAAAACACTCGATTGGGGGATGTTCAATCCGGTTCCGAGGCGCAAAAATTGTGAAATCAGTGGCTCACTCCTTTCCTTACAAAGTGCGGGGTTCGCCGGAATTTTTATACCTGTACAAACGCACATGAATATTTCGGAGATTGAGCCTGTAAAAGGCTTTCCAGCGCAATTTGCGTCCAGTTTATCCCGCAGCCGCCAGAATATCCCGCAGGTTTTACGGCATACATTACGTTAGGCAACTCCACATGAGCGCGTTGGATAGGTTCGATGACCAACTGATTGACGGCCTGCAATTCTGCTCGCTCGCGTACGAACTTTTTGACCAAGTTAGAGCCGAAACCGATGGAGCTTCACGCATAAGAATGCGAGCGTCTGACGTCGAGAAGAAGCTCCTTGAGGAAATTCTTCCCATATGCAAGTACGTCCAGGCAAAGTACCGTACTGGCAGGTATATTTCTGTACGATGGAAGTCTGGCAATCAGCAGCACGATGCAGAACTTTGTCAGGTAGGCTCATATATCGATGAAGGTTACTACCCCAATCGGGCGTACCTCGAAGTGACATGTGCAACGCATCCGAATGATTACTTGAGCCGCGAACTACTCGACAAGCAAGGCTTCGCATTCGGTGCAGACGGTCTCAAGCGGCTTAAAGACCGTTCAATCGAAACAGTTCTCATCGTTCACACCAATCAAGATTTCGTTAAACGCTTCTCTTAGCGCTTGCTGGACCGAATACACGATAAGGCGAACAAGCCTTATCCCGAGGACACCTCACTGATCGTAAGTTGCAGTCTTGACACGCTTGACACGTCTGACGACTGGGATTACTTGCGCAAGCTCGTCAAGCAATCAAGGCCGGCCCATCAGTTCAAAGAGATCTATGTCTATGACATAACCCGCGAATACAACTTTAGCCTTTGGAGGCCCAAGTAATGCGTGAATATCCGTCGCCTAACTGGTTGTTCAAGCGGTCGCCAACACTGGCCATGGCCAGTGTCGGTACCCTCCGCCCTATCGGGCTCTGGCGCCGCTCAACTTGGGCGTAACGTGCCATTTGAGTGACTGCTTTCGAGCGATGGCAAAGTCAGCGAACAGCCTAACGCTGTTTTAGCAGTCAACAAGAAAACTACCTCTGACGCTCATCGAATATGCGCGAGTAGCTATAAAAAATATAGCTACTTACTCTCGCGAGTCGAACCAAAGTTAGTTCAGAACTTGACCTTCCCTGTCCAGATATCCGCATACATGCGCCAGTCGCCCATCAGGCTGTAGAGCGGGCGCCTGAAGCTGGCGGGTTTGTTTTTCTCAAAGCCAAAGTGGCCCAGCCACGCAAAGCCGTAGCCGCACAGTAACGCGTAAACAAAATACTGGGGCTTGCCTGTGATTAGCAGCATCACTAGGCAGGTCAGGCTCAGCGTAGAGCCCACAAAGTGCAGGCGGCGGCAAGTGGTGTTGCTGTGCTCGCGCAAGTAGAACGGGTAAAACTCGGCAAAGCTCTGAAAACTGCGGGGGTCCACGGATGTATCGGGTGGCATGGGGGCTCCGGTGTCAATGTGGTCCCCATGCTCTACCGCGCCGGCCTAGCCGGCAAGAGGGCGCGCCCTAAGGCTTGCCCAAAAACTGTCGCAGGGCCGACAGGGTTTCTTCTGGCGCTTCGGTCATCTGGTCGTGGCCCACCGCGATCCGCACGGTCTCTGAGCGCACGCCTGCTGCTTTGGCTGCTTGCACCAGCGTCTGCGCGGCTTTGGGCGATGTCATCTGGTCCTGATCACCCAGCACAAACAACACAGGGCATTGCACCTGTGCCATAGCCGCTTCGCCGCCTGCGTAGCTGTCGCAAGCC
>JAIXVK010000605.1 GCA_027483085.1 Comamonadaceae bacterium
CAGAGCTGGGTCGATATCTTTGTGCTGCAGCACCTGCTGAACCGGCGCATTCCCTTGCTCAAGTTCTTTCTCAAGCAACAGCTGATTTGGGTACCGGTGATGGGCCTGGCATGGTGGGCGCTCGAATTCCCTTTCATGCGCCGCCACAGCGAGGCCTATCTGAAAAAGCACCCGGAAATGCGCGGCAAAGACCAGGAAACCACCCGCAAGGCCTGTGAAAAGTTTGCACTCATCCCCACCAGCGTCATGAACTTTCTGGAGGGCACACGTATGACGCCGGCCAAACACGCCCAGCAACAATCCCCCTACACCCATTTGCTCAAACCCAAAGCGGGGGGATTGGCCCTCGCGTTACAGGCGATGGGTGACAAGTTTCACAGTGTTCTGGACGTGACGATTTACTACCCCGATGGCATTCCCACTTTTGGAGACTTCCTATGCGGGCGTATGCGCCGCGTGGTGGTGCGCGCCCGGTCTAACGAAATTCCTCCGGAACTGCTCAACGGAAACTACGGTGAGGACGCCGAGTTCCGAGCGGGATTCTCCGCTTGGGTTGCCGAGTTGTGGCGCACCAAAGACACCGAGTTGGCCCGCTTGAAAGCGGATCACCAACAATAGATAAAGGGGCCACAAGCCCCCTAAAATTCAGCGCGTATCGCTATCTATTTGATAGCAATTTACTCAGCGTTGAGGTGTTTTACCAGATTCGTCGGAGAGCACAATCTCCACACGGCGGTTGAGCTGTCGATTAGCGGCGGTGTCATTGGAAGCTACAGGATATGACTCGCCATAGCCACGCACGCTGATGCGTTCACCACCTACGCCCATTTGCAAAAGTGCATCACGCACGGTTTGGCCGCGACGCTCTGACAGCTGTTGGTTGTAAGGGTCTGCACCCGTACTGTCCGTAAAGCCCTCGACCAGCACATTGCGCGTCGGGTTTTGCTGCAGTACTTCGGCCAGCTTTTGCGCGCTACGCAGGCCGCCGGCGGTGAGGCTGGCTTTATCGCTACCAAAAAGAACATCGCCCAGAGTGATCACCATGCCACGGTCCGTCTTCTTCGCGGCCAGATCGGCGAGTTGGCTCTCTAACAACGCGGTGCGGCGGTTGGCATCGGTAGTGGCTTGGCGGGCCGCATCCGTGGCACGCTGCGCATCCATCGCTTGGCGCTCGGCGTTGTTGGCTTGGCGTTGCGCCATGTCGGCGTTGACTTGGGCCTGCTGCGCATTGGCGTTGGCCTGATTGACCTCGTTGGTGCGTTGGGTGAGCTGCAACTGATCGCGCTCCCGGCCGCTTCGAGCCATATCTACCTCGGCCGTTTTTTGTTTGACGACCTCCTGGGTGATCGCAATTTTTTGTCGAGCCACATAGGCCAATTGGTCGACCTTGTCGGGATCGGCGCTTTGCATTGCAGCGAGGTTGGCCTCTTGCATCGCGTCACTCGCTTGCTTCATTTCCAGCGGGGCGAAGTTGTTCACATTGGGGTTACGCTGGGCTTGGGCGTAATCGCTACGGGCACTTTCCAGCAAGGAGGTGCTGGTCGGCGCAGACGCACAGGCACCCAAAAAAATAGCAATGGCCGATGCGGCGGGGGTCAGGTAATGGTGTTTCATAGGGGTGTCCTTTGATGGGTTTGAATAGTCGGGGTGGGCTTTGTGAGCCGTTTATTTGGCGGCGTTAGCGCGGTCCAACTCGTCGCGCAGTACGCGTATGTCGTCTTGCAGCGCATTGGCAACCGCCTGAGCCTTGGCCGTGTTGGCCTTGCTTTGGGCCAACTTGGCGTCCGCTTGCGCCTGGGTTGCAAGCTCCGAGGCCGCTTGGTAGTCGCGGTCGACCATGGCCTTGTTAGCACGGGTTAGCTTTTCACGGGCTGCCGTCATTTCAGCGGGTGCAAACTGCATCCCATCAGCGCCGGCCGCGTTGCTGACCGCCTCGCGAGACACTGCTATTTGTGCAGTGGCACCGGTTTGGGGCTGGTTGGCGCAGCCCGCGCCGGCTGTTGCAACCAGAGCGGCAATCAGCAGTAAACGGGATGTGGGGTGGGATGTGGGGTGGGATGTGGGGTGGGATGTGGGGTGGAATGTCATGGTGTTTTCTCCGGTAGACCGGGAGCTCGTGGCCCCCTGTGGGTGGTAATGAACAACATTGCGAAGAGCGGTGTTGCGATGGATGAAGCTTGATACCCCAGCACCCTGTTGCGAAGCGGCCGAGACCGCTCGTTCCCGTAGTCCCACTCCTACGTCATAGGCGTCTGTCAGTGCCCTCCTACATCGCTGCAGCATCCTCACCGGCAGCATGTCGAGCGACTGGCCGATGCCTCGTATTGCCATACCGTCGCACACTGAGCGCTGTCAAAAAACTCGGCGACTCCAACGCCACTACCTCAGGAAATCCATGAAAACAGAATCCATCACCACCTCTATCCAAGATGCAGCGGACCAAGTGGCCCCCTTGCTGAACCGTGCGACAGACGAAGCTAACGCGTTAACCCAACGCGGCCTGCACGCCGTGCAGGACGGTGCGCTGCAACTGCGCGAGAAAGCAAGCCGTACGGGAGAAGCCACGGTGCGATACATCCAGCAAGAGCCGGTGAAGTCGGTATTGCTGGCTGCTGCAACAGGCGCGGTACTGATGGGTGTGATCAGCCTGCTAAGCCGCACACGCAGCCATTGAACGCACCTGCGCAACGTTCAGACCCAACATGCTGCACCCGATATTTCATTTAATCGCCAACCAGCCACAGCTCTTGGGCAACCATGCGCAGGCTTACAGTGAACTCATCGGCACCGAGCTGGCGGTCCAAAGCGCCGCTTGGATACGCCGGGCATTGCTCGGTGCGGTCATGCTGGGCCTGCTGTGTGTAGCAGTGGTGCTGGCTGGCGTCGCCATGATGTTCTGGATCACCCAAATGAATGCCATTCCATCGGCGACCTTGTGGATACTGGCGTCAGTACCCGCAGTGCCGGCTGTCATGGCGGCCGTGTGTGGTGTGATCTTGTGGAAGGTTCGCACTGAACCGGCATTTGCCGAACTGCGCCGCCAAGCGCAGGCCGATATCGCTTTGCTCCGTAGTTTGCCGACATGAACAACGCCACACTCAGTGCCGTAGAGAAGCTGACCATTTCGCGCGAGCGCCTTCGGGCAGCACTCGCAACAAGCAGCACCAGCGATGCCAACAGACGCAGCGATGCCGCAAGTTCAGGACTCTTTGACGCTTTAAACACCATCTTGCCTGGCGGCAATATGCTGTGGGATGCAGTCGGCCCGAGCTTGAGGCACTGGTGGGAACAACACCCCTTGCACACCAGCAGCGAATTGGCGGGTGACGTCATCCAAGCTTGGGTGCGCCCGTTGGTTCAACGCCACCCGGTGGC
>JAIXVK010000131.1 GCA_027483085.1 Comamonadaceae bacterium
CATATAGGCCGGCCCGGAGCCGCTGAGGGCGGTGACCGCATCGAGCTGCGCTTCCGCCGTGAGCCAGACCGTGGCGCCGGTGGTCGCGATTACCTCGTTAGCCCAGTCTTTGTCTGCCTGAGTGACACCCGTGCGGCCAAAGAGAGCCGTGATTCCTTTGCCGATCAGCGCCGGTGTATTGGGCATGGTGCGGATGATGCGCTCGCTGCCCAGCCAGGTGGCAATGCTCTCAGTGGTAATGCCTGCGGCCACACTCAAGTGGAGGGCTGTGCGGTTGTGGTTGCTAACCGCCGCGGCGGCCTCTTTGAAGGTCTGGGGTTTCACAGCCCAAACGATCAGGTCTGCGCCGGCCAAAAAGGCGCCGGCTTCGGGCTGCGGTTGCAGGCCGAAGTCGGTTGCCAGCCGGGTGCGAGCTTCTGCCCAGGGTTCGACCACATCGATATCCGCGGCCGAAAACCCTTGGCGGAGCAGCCCGCCGATGATGGCGCTGGCCATATTGCCGCCGCCGATGAATGCAATGCGCTTGCCCATGCTGAGTCCTGTGCGTTGAAAAGTCAGAGCGCCCGAGTTTAGAGGGTGGTCTGGCGCACTGCGTGCTCCCAGCGCTCCATCAGCTCCTTGGCGCGTGCGGGCGGCAGGGTGGGGAGGAAGCGTCGCTCGGCCTTCCACAGCTGGGTCAGCTCGTCGGTATTGCTGTACACGCCGGTGGTCAGGCCGGCCAGGTAGGCGGCCCCTAGGGCGGTGGTTTCGGTCACCGCAGGGCGCACGACCGGAATGCCCAAAAGGTCTGCCTGGAATTGCATCAGTAAGTCATTGACACACGCGCCCCCGTCCACCCGCAGCTCTGACACCGCCGCAGCGCCCGCACTGACGGCATCGCGGCTCATGGCCTGCAAGAGTGCTGCGCTTTGGAATGCTATGCTTTCGAGAGCAGCCCGCGCAATGTGGGCAAGGGTGGAGCCCCGGGTAAGGCCTGTAATCGAGCCCCGTGCATCGGGCTTCCAATACGGAGCGCCCAGACCGGTGAAGGCGGGCACCACAATCACGCCGCCTGAATCGGGCACGCTTTGCGCCAGGCTTTGCACTTCGCCGCTGCCCTGGATGGCGTGCAGCCCGTCGCGTAACCACTGCACTACGGCTCCCCCCACGAACACGCTGCCTTCGAGTGCGTATTGGGGCTGGGTGTTGGCTTGGGCTGCACTGGTGGTGATGAGTCCGTTGCGCGAGGTCTGGAAGGTGCTGCCGGTGTGCATGAGCATGAAGCAGCCGGTGCCGTAGGTGTTTTTGACCATGCCGGCTTTGAAGCAGGCTTGGCCGAACAGCGCACTTTGCTGGTCACCCGCCACGCCACCGATCGGAATCGCATGGCCGAAGAGGCTGGGCACGACTTCCCCGAACAGGGAGGCCGAGGGTTGCACCGCGGGCATCAGGCTGGCCGGAATGTCGAGCGCTGCCAGCAAGTCGTCGTCCCACAGATTGGTGTGCACATTGAAGAGCATGGTGCGGGAGGCATTGCTCACGTCCGTCACGTGCACACGGCCCTCGGTCAGCTGCCAGATCAGCCAGCTGTCGATGGTGCCGAAGGCGAGCTCTCCATGGGCGGCTTGGGCACGTGCGCCGGGCACGTTGTCCAGAATCCACTTGAGCTTGGTGCCTGAGAAATAGGCATCCACCAGCAGCCCGGTTTTGGTTTGGATGGTGTCGGCCAGCCCGCGCTCGCGCAAGTCGGCACAGGTGGGCTCTGCCCGCCGGTCCTGCCAGACGATGGCATGGTGGATGGGGACACCTGTTTTGCGATTCCACACGACCGTCGTTTCGCGCTGGTTGGTAATACCGATGGCCTTGACCTGCGCGGCGGTAATGCCGGCTTTGGCCAGTGCTTCGCGTGCGGTGGCGAGCTGGATGCGCCAGATCTCTTGGGCGTCGTGTTCGACCCAGCCGGGCTGGGGGTAGATTTGTTGCAGCTCTAACTGGGCCATCGCCACGGTTTGGCCCGCCTCGTCAAATACGATGCTGCGGGAGCTGGAGGTGCCTTGGTCAAGCGCGAGGATGTAGGTCATAAGCGTAGGGTCAGAAAAGGTGGGGGTGCGGCAAAGCGCGTCGCCGTGGCGGTGGGCTCAGGCCTGAGCCACGTCGAGTCGTACTTGTGCTTCTTCGAGTAACGCAGGAAACGGTGCTGGTGGCTGTGCGTCGGTGAACAGTCGGTCGATTTGCGAAAGCGTGGCGACTTCGACCATGGCGGGGCGGTTGAATTTGCTGATATCGGCAGCAAGCCAGACCTCGCGGGCGTGGGAGATGATGGTTTGTGCCACCTTGACCTCGCGGTAGTCGTAGTCCCGCAGGGTGCCGTCAGACTCGATGCCGGAAATGCCAATCAGCGCCAAATCCACCTTGAATTGGCGGATGAAATCCACTGCGGCTTCGCCCACGATGCCCTGGTCCCGGCCGCGCACCACGCCACCGACCACGATGACTTCGCAGCGCGGATTGGTGCTCAGGATGCTGGCCACATTCAGGTTGTTGGTGATGACCCGTAAGCCGGTGTGGTGCAGCAGGGCGCGGGCTACCGCCTCGGTGGTGGTGCCGATGTTCAGGATCAGGGAGCAGTCGTTGGGTACGGCTTGCGCCACCTGGCGGGCGATGCGTTGCTTGCCGTCGGCATTGAGGCTTTCGCGCTGCTGGTGGGCCAGGTTTTCGGTGGTGGAGCTCGGCACCCGGACGCCGCCATGAAAGCGGGCCAGCAAACCTTCGTCTGCCAGGCGCTGCACGTCGCGGCGCACGGTTTGCAGTGTGACGCCCAGCGTGTCTGCCAATTCATCGACTGTCACAGTGCCTTTGGCCTGGACGACGGAGAGCAGTGTGAGTTGTCGGGGATTTGGATTCATGCGTATTTGTACCCCCAAAGCTTGTAGGCGCCCAGACTATAAAACGAATCAAAAGGAATCATTTCAGGGTAATCACTAAGAAAAAACGAATCAAAACGAACAATAATTTGCAAATTCGAAAATTACGGATTCGCAATGCAACAAAAAAAGGTGGCGTGATGCAATTGAATCTCGAAAGCATCAGCAAGAAAGTCGGTCCGCAAACCTGGCTGTATGACATGACGCTGGCTCCACGCAGTGGTGCAGTGACGGTTCTGTTAGGCGCTACGCAAGCGGGCAAAACCAGTTTGATGCGCATCATGGCTGGCTTGGATGTGCCCACAGCCGGCACCGTGCGTGTAGACGGTGCGGATGTCACCGGCATGCCCGTGCGGGAGCGCAATGTGGCCATGGTCTACCAGCAATTTATCAACTACCCCTCGCTCAAGGTGCGCGACAACATCGCCTCGCCTCTGAAGCTGCGCGGCGAGAAAAACATCGATCAGCGCGTCCGCGAGTTGGCAGAGAAGCTGCACATCGAGATGTTTCTGGACCGCTATCCGGCAGAGCTCTCGGGTGGGCAGCAGCAACGCGTCGCCTTGGCCCGGGCACTGGCCAAGGGTGCGCCCTTGATGTTGCTCGATGAGCCTTTGGTGAACCTGGACTACAAGCTGCGTGAAGAGCTCCGCGATGAATTGACCGCTTTGTTTGCCGCAGGGGACTCCACAGTGATTTATGCGACCACTGAGCCCGGCGAAGCCCTCTTGCTGGGCGGCTACACCGCGGTGCTGGATCAAGGTGAGTTGCTGCAATACGGGCCCACGGCAGAGGTGTTTCACGCACCGTGCTCGATCCGGGTGGCTCGTGCCTTTAGTGACCCGCCCATG
>JAIXVK010000572.1 GCA_027483085.1 Comamonadaceae bacterium
GCCTGGGCTTTGAGATATTCCATGAACCCGAGGCCGGCATGTACCTGTGGGCCCGGCACCCCGACATCGCGGACAGCGCCGTACTGTCGCAGTCCGCGACCCAAGAAGGCATAATGTTGGGGCCCGGCCAATTGTTCTTGGTGGAGCCCCGGCCCACCGGCTGGCTTCGCTTCAATGTGGCGTTTTGCGCGGACGAGCGTTTGTGGCGCTTTCTGGACCAGCGCATCCTGGTGGGGCAAAGCGCCGAGCACGCCTGAGGCGCGCGGCGCTTACAGCAAGCCCCTCTTTGCCAGGTTGCGCATCAGGTGGGATGCGCTGAATGTCCAGGGCGGGCACTGGTCGCAGTGCCGCATGCGGTTGCGCAGGGTGCCCAGTTTGGCGCTGTGGATGGTGACCACATCTTCCAGCTTGTGGGTAAAGCCGCTGCCCGGCGCATCTCGATCTTTGACTGGCGCAAACAAGGTTCCTAGAAACAGCATCGCGCCGTCCGGGTATTGGTGGTGGGGGCCTATCAGTTGTGCGGCAAGGTCCAGCGGGTCCCGGCTGATATGGGCCATGGACGAGTAACCATCCATCACGAAACCGTCGGTTCCTTCCACCCGGAGTGTCAGTTCGGCGCTGCGCACGTCGTCGATGCTGAATTGCTCATCAAACAAGCGAATGAAGGGCCCTACCGACGCCGAAGCATTGTTGTCTTTGGCTTTGCCGAGCAAGAGTGCTGAGCGGCCCTCCACATCACGCAGGTTCACGTCGTTACCCAGCGTGGCGCCCACGACCTCACCGCGCGAGTTAATCGTGAGCACAACCTCCGGCTCGGGGTTGTTCCATTGAGAGGCCGGGTGCAAACCCGCATCGTCCCCGCAGCCCACGGCGGCCAGCACCGGGGCTTTGGTGAAAATTTCTGCATCGGGGCCGATACCGACTTCGAGGTACTGGCTCCAAGCTCCTTGAGCAATCAGCACTTGTTTGAGCGCCATCGCCTGCGCGGAACCCGGTTTGAGTTGGGACAAGTCGTCGCCGATCAGCGACTGGATTTCGGTGCGTATGGCGCTTGCTGCAGCCGGGTTACCCCGGGCTTTTTCTTCAATGACCCGCTCCAGCATGGAGGTGGCAAACGTTACTCCGGCTGCCTTGATGGCTTGCAAATCACAGGGCGCCAGCAGCCAGGGCAATGTGGTGTCGCGGCTGGCGGCGCTGCTATTGGCCAGCAGGCTCGGCACACTGCATACCGTTTCCCCCGGGGCCGCACGCAGGGCGCGGGCCGGATCGGCGGTTTCACACACATCACGTGCCGTGGGATAGCGGGCGCTGATGTCGATCACCATGCCGTTGCGCACCGTCACGACGCTGGGGCCTTGCAGCTCGGGCCGCCAGATGCGGCCCAGCAAGGTGGCGTAGTCGGCATCGGCTGGCAGGGTGTTCTCGGGAGTGAGTTGCATGGTTTTCTATCCGGTGACGTAGCCCATGGTCTGCGGGAGCCACAGCACGATTTGGGGAAAGCAGGTGATGGCCAGCAGTAGGCCCAGCAGCATCACCAGGAAGGGCAAGCCCTCTTTGATCATCTCGCCAATCGGAATGCCGGTCAGGGCTTTGGTGACAAACAGCAGCATGCCGAACGGTGGGGTGATCAGCCCAATCATCATGTTCAGCACCACCAAGACACCGAAGTGCACAAGATCCACGCCCAACAGCTTGGCGGCGGGCAAGAGCATGGGCACGAAGACCAGCAGCAGCACCGAGACATCCAGAAAACAGCCCAGCACCAGAAACATCAGGTTTACCAGCAGCAAAAACTGGAGCTTGGACAGATCCATGCTGTCCACCCACATCGCCATGCCTTGGGGCACGCCTTCAGCGGTAAATGCGTAATTCAATACAAAGGAGCCCGCAAGGATCAAGGTGATGACCGCGCTGCCGCGGGCCGACTCCATCACCACCCCCCAAAAGCTGCGCCAGGTGAGTGCGCGAAACACTACCGCCGCGAGGATAAGTGCGTGCAGGGCGGCCACGGCAGCGGCTTCCGTGGGGGTGAACGCGCCAGAGTAGATGCCCCCCAGCAGCACAATCGGCATCGACAAGGGCAGTGCTCCACGGAACACCAGTCCCGCCCACTGCGAGCGCGGTACCGGCTCGTCGCGCGGCATGTTGCGCTTGACCGCTATCAGGTGGACCACCACCATCATGGCCGCAGCCATCAAAAAGCCCGGGAGCACGCCACCTAAAAACAGGGCTCCCACCGAAGCGCCTGACACCATCGCGTAAATCACCATGGGGATGGACGGTGGAATGATGGGGCCCAGCGTAGCGCTGGCCACCACCACTGCACCCGCAAAACCACGGGTGTACCCCGGCTTTTTGAGCATCTGGCGGATGGTGACCAGGCCGGGGCCGGCCGCATCGGCAATCGCGCTGCCGCTCATGCCCGAGAAAATCACACTCACCAGAATGTCGACTTGCGCCAAGCCGCCCCGCATGCGGCCGACCAGGATGCGGCAAAAATCGAAAATGCGTTCGCTCACGGTGCCAGCATTCATGATGTTGGCGGCGAATACAAAAAGCGGAACAGCGAGGAGCACGTAGCTGTTGTAAAGACCGTTGCCCACTTGTTCGGCCACAAGGCCTACGTCCTGCCCCTTGGTGATCAGGTAGCCGATACCGGCGGCCAGCATCGAAAAACCGATCGGCATGCGCAACACCAAGCCCGCAAACAAAATGGCGACCAGAACCCACAAACCTGAACTCATATACGCAGCTCCGCGTCGATGCCGATGCCCCGCACGGCCTCCCAAATGGCCCATGCACTGCGGATGACCAAGCCGATCAACAGAAGCACAAAGGGCATAAAAATCCACATGAAGGAAATGCCCAGCACCGGCGAGCCCTCGCGCGCCATGAAGTGCACATAGTCCCAGCTGGCCGGTATCGCGGCTGCAGAGAGTCCGCCTATGAGCAGGTTGCCCACAATGCGCATGACCTGACGGCTACGGGTGTTGACACTGTTCCACAGCAAATCAAACACCACGTGTTCGCGCTCAGGCACCACTGCGGCAGCGCCCCAGAGAATCACCCACACATACAAAATCACCGCGGCTTCGTCGGTCCAGGGCAGGGGCTTGTTGAAACCGAAACGCGCCGTGATCTGGACGATGAAGACGACAAACAGGGTCAGAAAAAGGCCGCCGCCCAAAAGGTTGGCGGCCTGTTGCAATCGACGCAACATGGCGTAGCAGTCGCTTACTTGGTCGCGTTGATGCGATCCAGCAAGCCCTTGGGCCACACCTTGGCGTAGTCAGACGCTTGGTAAGTGGCTTGCACCGATTTGCGGAATGCATCCACATCAGGAGTCGATACCTGCAGGCCTTCCTTCTTGAAAAACTCAACCAATTGGCCTTCTTCCTTGATGCGGTTCTCGTTGTTGTAGGCAGCTGCAGCTTGGGCAGCGGCAGTCACCTTTTGCTTTTGCGCGGGCGTGAGTGCATTGAAGCTCTTGTTGGAGATGGCGATGAAGATGCCGTCCACCAGATGGCTGGTCAACACGATTTGTTTGGTGACCTCGTAAAACTTGGCGGCGCGCACCGAGGGCAGGGGGTTGTCTTGTCCGTCAATCGTGCCGGTCTTGAGGCCCATGTACACCTCGCCAAATGCCAGCGGAGTGGCGGTGGCGCCCAGTGCTTCGCCCAGGAACAACCACTCCTTGGAGCCGGGCATGCGCAGCTTCACGCCTTTCAGGTCAGCAGGGGTTTTGACCGGCTTGGCCTCGCGCAGGTTAACTTGGCGGGTGCCCAGATAGACGGTGGCCAGCGGAGTGACTTCCATTTTTTCAGACACGGCCTTGAACAGCTCCGCGCCAATGGGGCCGTTGAAAATCTTTTGTTGTTGCTCGGGGTCGCGCACCACATAGCCGGCGGTGAAGATGGAGAACTCGGGCACCAGCTTGGCAATGTCAAAAGCCGAGATGCTGGAGAGCTCCAGGTTGCCGCGTGCCATGGCCGCAGGCTCGGTACCTTGCTTGAACAGGGTGGCGTTCAGGTTGATTTGCACATCGAATTCGCCGGGGGCAGTTTTCTCGAGTTGTTCTTTGAACACGGTCCACATTTTGGCGTGCCAGTCGTCGGGCACCGCGGGGGTGGAAATGCGCAGCACCGTCTTGGTCTGTGCCAAGGCGGGCAGCGCGGGCAAGGTGGCCGCGCCCAGTGCGGCAGCGGCGCCCAGCAGGGTGCGGCGATTCAGTCGGGTGGTGGTCATGGTGTTGTCTCCTCGTATTGTTGGTTTTTACAGGTGGCTCAATGCGGCACCCAGTGCACGATACCCGTTGCGAACGGTTTGTAACTCGGTGTTATCCAAGGGGCTCAAAGGGGCGCGCATGGTCAGCCATGCATCGTCACCGGTTTGTTCTGCCAGCATCGCTTTGTAGACACCCACAAAAGGCATGCCGGGTTTGCACGAGAGCAACTTGAGCAAATCGAGAATGAGCTGTTCATCCGCGTGGCTGACCTTGTCGGGTGCACTCATCACCCGCTTCATCAGGCGCGGTGCAATGTTGGACAGGCCATTGATAGAGCCCGATCCCCCTAGGCACATGACCGGCGCCACATGGGGCTCGGCACCTACCAAAATCGACAGCTCGGGGAAAGCACGGGCCAGCGCCAGTGAGTGCTCCAAGTCGCCGCTGCTATCTTTTACCCCCATCACTTGTCCGGGGTGGCGGCGCACCAGTTCTGCAATGGCGGCGTGCGAGAAGCCGAAGGTGCTCATGAAGGGGAAGTGGTAGAGCAGCAGCTTCATGCCATCATCACCGATGCCGCGCACCACCTGAGACACGGCCTCGATGATGCCGGCGTCTTTGGGTTGGTTGAAGAAAAAGGGCGGCATCAGCATCTGGCGGTGCACGCCCAAGCCGCTGGCGTGGCGGCCTAGTTCGATGGCGTCGCCCAGTGCCAACGCGGTGGTGGTCACAATGATCTGGTTCGGCCGAATGCCATGGGCCAACATGGCTTCGAGCAGGCCCTTGCGCTCAGCGATGGTGAAGGCCGGGCCTTCGCCGGTCGTGCCGAAAAAGGTCACGCCATCGCAGCCTGCATCCAGCATGCGTTGGGCATGGGCCAAGGCGCGGGGCGTATCAAGGGCGCCTTCAGCGGTAACAGGCAACAAAAGCGCGGGCCAAAGGCCGTGGATATCGGGGTTCAAACGTGTCTCCTGGTGTTGTCGGTGGAAAGCGTGTCGGTGTGAAGGCTGGCGTTGACGCTCCATTCATTGCGCACTTGCTCCAGTGGCGCATGCATGACCCGGTTGCGGGCGCTGCTGATGTGCTCGTCCAGCAGGGTCGCTGCCTTGGCGCCATCCCGTGCCCGCAGCGCTTCGATAAAACGCAAGTGCTCCTGCATCGCAGGTATGAGGCGACCGGGGGTGATCACGCTCTGCTCCAGCTTGATCAGTCGCACTCGCAGGCTGTTGACCCGGTACTGGTCGGAAATGATGTCGTTGCCCAGTGCGTCGACCATGCGGTCATGCAGTCCCCAGTCCAAGGCTTGGGCCTCGTCTAGCAGGGTGGCGTCTTGCAGGGCATCGGGTGCTGCGGCACGGGCCAATATCTGGTGGTGGCTGGCTTCAATGACTTCCAGCTCCGCGTCGGTTGCGGTGTGCACGAAGTGCAGCAGTGCACATCGCTCGATCATCGAGCGCACCTGAAACGCGTTACGGATCAGCCGCAAGTCCACATGGGCAATCTGCAGCCCGCGTTGTGGCACGGTTTTGACAAGGCCAGCGGCCTCCAAGCGGGGAATCATTTCGCGCACCGCGCCCAGCGGCATATCCAGCAACGTCATCAATTCGCGTTGCGACACGAATTGCCCGGCACGGATGGTTCCTTCAAATACCTGCCGCGTGAAGCCCTGGTAAGCCTTGGCGCGCTGGCTCAGAGAGTCGTCGATAGGGCTGTTCACCAGTTGATTCATAACTGACATGTTAGTTATGGGTCAGTGCCACAACTATCGGGATAAACCCGTGTGCCGCATAAGCCCTATGAGTGGGGCAAGCCTTCTACGCGGGCGGCGATAATAGTGAGTTCTATTGATCCACCACTCGAAGAAATTCCGTCATGACCCAGCCCGTAATGAGTGTTGCCGACATTCGCAAAACCTTCCTCGACTTCTTTGCCTCCAAGGGGCACACCGTCGTGGCGTCCAGCCCGCTGGTACCGGGTAACGATCCCACCCTGATGTTCACCAACTCGGGCATGGTGCAGTTCAAGGATGTGTTTTTGGGCTCCGACAAGCGCAGTTACGTGCGTGCGGCCTCGGTGCAGGCCTGCCTGCGCGCCGGCGGCAA
>JAIXVK010000258.1 GCA_027483085.1 Comamonadaceae bacterium
ATGGCAAACAGCACCGGCAGTGCGTAAATCGCGATGGTTTGAATCAGGTTGGCAAAGTCCACAGGCGCAATGTCTCGGTTGGGAATAAAAAAAGGATACGCCGCGAGGCTTAGAGCCCGAGCAGGGCAGGGTCTCCGCCGCCTTGGCGGATCAGCTCGGGTTCATCGCCGGTGAGGTCCACCACGGTGGTTGGCTCCTGGGCACAGGCGCCGGAATCGAGTACGCCGGCAATCTGGTGCTCATAGCGCTCGCGGATATCGTGGGCGTCGTTGAGCGGTTCAGTCTCACCTTTTGCTATCAAAGTAGTAGCTAGAAGCGCAGATCCGTAGAGGGCTAGCAGCTCCTGGAGCACATGATGCTCAGGCACCCGCAGGCCGATGGTCTTGCGCGAAGGGTGGCTGACCCGGCGCGGCACTTCCTTGCTGGCTTCCAGAATAAAGGTGTAGGCCCCGGGCGTGGCGGCCTTGAGCAGGCGGTATTGTTTGTTGTCCACCCGCGCGTAGTTGGCCAGCTCGCTCAGGTCGCGGCACAGCAGGGTGAGGTGGTGCTTGTCGTCCACACCACGGATGCTGCGCAGCTTGTCGGCAGCCACTTTGTCATCGAGGTGGCAGACCAGCGCGTAGCTGGAGTCGGTGGGGACGGCCAGAATGCCGCCTTTTTCCAGCAGCGCAATCGCTTGTTTGAGCAGGCGGGGCTGCGGGTTGTCGGGGTGAAGCTCGAAATACTGCGCCATGGCATGGCGGCGCCGGGGCGCCGGTCCTCGGTGGTGGGTCGTTAAAAAGTTACTGGATGCGGGCGCTTAACAGCTCCCATACCGGCGTCAGGCCGGCGGGTAGCGGGGGCAGGGTGCCCAGTTCGGTGTGGCTTTCAGCCGGGCTGTGGAAATCGCTGCCGCGCGACGCGGCCAGGCCGAATTCTTTAGCCGTGTTTGCGTAGATGCCGAACTCGGCCACCGAGTGGCTGCCAGTCACGACCTCAACGCCTTGACCGCCATGGCCTTTGAACTCGGTAAAAAGGGCAAATTCTTCGTTGGGGGTGAATTTGTAGCGCGCCGGGTGGGCAATGATGGCCATGCCACCAGCGCCGGTGATCCAGTGAATCGCGTCTTTCAGCAGCGCCCAGCGGTGCGGTACGTAGCCGGGCTTGCCTTCGGTGAGGTATTTGCGGAACACCTCGTTGGTTTCTTTGCACACGCCGCTTTCGACCAGAAAGCGTGCAAAGTGGGTGCGGGAGATCAGCTCGGGGTTGCCCACGAACTTCAAGGCGCCCTCGTAGGCGTCTTTGATGCCGACTTTGGCCAAGCCATCGGCCATTTCCATGGCGCGCTCTTGCCGCCCGCCACGGGTGCGGCGCAGGCCTTCGCGCAGGTCGGTGTTATCGGCATCAAAGCCCAAGCCCACGATGTGCACCGTCTGGTGCAAAAAGGTGACCGAGATTTCAGCGCCGGTCAGGTAGCCCATGCCTTGAGATTTGGCAGCATCGCGTGCGCGCTGCAAGCCGCCGATTTCGTCATGGTCCGTGAGGGCCCAGAGTTCCACTCCGTTGCCTTTGGCGCGTTCGGCCAGCGCTTCGGGGGTAAGAGTGCCATCGGACACCACAGAGTGGCAATGGAGGTCGGCATTAAGTAGTTGGGTCACCGAGCCATTTTAGGCGCTCACCCCGGGCACTCGCCGCCGGGAGGGCTTAAAAGGGCACCGGCGCGTGGAATTCCATCTGCACGCCGCTCACCGGGTGCGGAATTAGCAATGTGCGGGCGTGCAGCTGCAGCCGGTCGGACAGGGCCAATGCCTCGGGCGTGGCATACAGTGTGTCGCCGAGCATCGGGTGCCCCAAGGCCTGCATGTGGACCCGCAGTTGGTGGGTGCGACCGGTCACCGGTTCGAGTTCCACCCGCGAGCAGTTGCGCACCGTGTCGGCCGCGATGCAGCGCCAGCGGGTGAGGGCTTGCTGGCCTTCCGCGTAGTTGACCGTGCGCTTGGGCCGGTTGGGCCAGTCCACCAGCAGGGGTAAGTCGATCTCTTGCCAGGCCTCGCTCGGGGGCAGCAGGCCTGCCACCACGGCCTCGTAGCATTTGTCGACCTGGCGCTTTTCGAAGGCAAGGTTGATCGCGCGCTGCGCCACGATGCCACGCGCCATCACCACCAAACCTGAGGTGTCCCGGTCCAGCCGGTGCACGATTAAGGCCTCGGGGTACACATCCTGGGTGCGCTTGCTCAGGCAATCTTGCTTGGCCTCGCCCCGGCCGGGCACGGTCAACAAGCCGGCAGGCTTGTTGAGCACCACCATTGCATCGTCCACGTAAATAACCGGCAGCGGGCCGGCGGGGGGCGGGTTGTAAATGTCTTCCGGGCTATGCATCGTGGTGGCTGATCAGGCGCTGCACGGTCTCGCAGAGCTCATTCACATCATTCGGTTTGTAAATCAGGGCGCTGGCGCCCTGTTCGAGGGCCTGTTGCTCGATTTCAGGTGTCACATAGCCGGAGGCCAGTGCCACCGGCAGGTCGGCACGGATGGCCTTGGCATCCCGCAGCAGGTCGAGCCCGCTGTAGCCGGGCATGTTGTAGTCGGTCACCAAAAGGTCGAAGCTTTCAGGCTGGCTGCGCAAAGCGGCTTCGGCCTCGTGCGGGTCGCTGAAAACGGTCACTTTGAAGCCTTTGCGTGTGAGTACCCGGTTCACCAGAAACACCAGGGCCTGATCGTCGTCCACATACATCACGTGTTTGCCACGGCCTTC
>JAIXVK010000158.1 GCA_027483085.1 Comamonadaceae bacterium
CTCCAGGGTGTCGATGTCCAAGTCGTTGGTCGGCTCGTCCAGCACCAACACGTTGGCGGGGCGGGCAAACAAGCGTGCCAGCAGCAAGCGGTTGCGCTCGCCGCCAGACAGGGAGCGAACTGGCGAGGTGGCACGGGCTGGCGAGAACAAAAAGTCACCCAGGTAGCTCTTGCGGTGCTTTTTCTGATTGCCGATCTCGATCCATTCCGAACCGGGGCTGATGAAGTCCTCCAGCGTGGCATCCATGTCCAGCGCATTGCGCATCTGGTCGAAGTAAGCCACGGTCACGTTGCTGCCCAAACGCACGGTGCCCCAAGGGCTGTGGCCGGGTTCAGGCTTGGGGGCGTTGGCTGGCGCCGGGTCGGGCTGGTGCTCGCCCAGAATGAGCTTGAGCAATGTGGTCTTGCCCGCGCCGTTGGGCCCGAGCAGGCCGATTTTGTCGCCGCGCAGGATGGTGGCCGTGAAATCGCGCACGATCTGGCGCTCTTGCTCGGTGCCCAAGCCAAAGGTTTTGCTGACATGCACCATCTCGGAGACGAGCTTGCCGCTCTTGTCGCCGCTGTTGACATCCATGTTCACGCTGCCGACCACATCGCGGCGGGCTTCGCGGGTAGCGCGCAGCTCTTGCAGGCGGTTGATGCGGGCGGTGGCGCGGGTGCGGCGGGCTTCCACGCCTTTGCGGATCCATACCTCTTCCTGGGCCAGCAGCTTGTCGGCTTTGGCGTTGATGATGGCTTCTTGTGCCAGCTGCTCTTCTTTTTGCAGCAGGTAGGCGGCAAAGTTGCCGGGGTAGCTCATCAATTTGCCGCGATCGAGTTCCACAATGCGGGTCGCCACGTTGTCGAGGAACGACCGGTCGTGGGTGATGGTTATGATGGAGCCCTTGAATTCCTTGAGCAGGCCTTCGAGCCACTCAATCGAGTCCAGGTCCAAGTGGTTGGTCGGCTCGTCGAGCAGCAGCACATCGGGCTGCGCCACCAGTGCCTGGGCCAGTGCGACGCGCTTCTTGGTTCCGCCCGACAGGGTGCTCACCACCGCCTCGGGGTTCAGGTGCAGGCGTTGCAGGGTCTCGTTGACCCGTTGTTCCCAGTTCCAGCCGTCCAGCGTTTCGATTTCGCTTTGCATCGCGTCGAGGTCGCCCTCGCCTGCGCAATACTGCTCAATCAGGCCGATGACGCGCTCAAGACCGGCGCGGACTGCTTTAAAAATAGTAGCGTCTGCATCGAGCACCGGCTCCTGCGCCACATAGGCAATGCGGGTGCCGCCCTGGACTTGCAGGGTGCCGTCATCGGGCCGCTCCATGCCGCCGAGGATTTTGAGCATCGACGATTTGCCGGCGCCGTTGCGACCGATGAGGCCGACACGCTCCTGCGTTTCGAGGGAGAAATCAGCGTGGTCGAGGAGAGGGACGTGCCCGAATGCCAGCTGGGCGTCAAGAAGAGTAATAAGTGCCATGTGGACCAGATTATCCCTGCACCGGCAAAAGCCCCGTCGGGGCAGGCGCCACCGCGCAAGGCGGGGGCGTCAAATCACCCGGTTGCGCCCGCGCTGTTTGGCTAGGTAAAGGGCTTTGTCTGCCTCGTTGTAGAGGTGGTCAAAACTCCGGCCTTCCGCCGCGGTGGTGCTGGACAGGCCAAAGCTGGCGGTGATGTGCAGTGTCTCGCCCTTCCACTGGAGGGGGCTGGCCTCGAGCCGCTGGCGGATTTTTTCGGCAATGCGCCGGCCCGCGTCTGCATGGGTGTGGGGCAACAACACGATGAACTCCTCGCCCCCGAGCCGCCCCACCAGGTCGGTGCTGCGCACCGATTGCACACTGGTCTGGGCGACGTGGCGCAGCATGGCGTCTCCCGCAGGGTGGCCCCAGGTGTCATTGATGCGTTTGAAGTGGTCGAGGTCGAACAGCAAAATCGTGGTGGAACTGCCTTGCCGGAGCGCGCGCTTGAGTTCGGTGCTGCTGAGTTCAACAAAGGTGTTGCGGTTGAAGAGGCCGGTGAGCCCATCCTGGCGGGTCAGGCGCTCGAGCTCACGCTGCTTGGTTTGCAGCTCGGCGTTCACCCTAGCCACTTGGGTTTTTTGCAGGGCGATGGTGGTGAAGTTTCTCCACAACAGCACCGACAAGGCCCAGCCCATCAGGGATGCGGTCAGGCCGTTGAGCCGAATGGAGAGCAACACCCGCGGCTCGTCTTGGAAATGGCCCAGTGCGATGAAAAACCCGATATAGGCCAGCACAAAGACACCGAGAGCAGGCATCGGCCGCAGGTAGAGGCCCACACTGACGCACAGGCAGGCAATCAGGAACGGTGTCACGCTGGGAGTGATCCACTGGTCGGCACAGGCGATGGCCACCGCAAATCCCAACACCACCAGCGCCATGGGCGGCGCCATCCAGCGGGCCAGTGACCGGCGGTAGCGCAAGCCCTTGTGGTGGGCCATCCAGGTCAATACCGCGATGGTCAGCCCCATCGCGAAATGCAGACCGCAGAGCACCCATTCCCAGGGCGGTGCCCCGGTCGTCGAACCCTTTTGCAGAGCCAGAAGCAGGAAAACCAGTGCATGAAAACCGTTGATCGCGATGATCAAGGGGCCCAGCCAGCGGATGCGCTCCAGGTTCGCGGCACCTGCTTCATCCACCACCAGCGCATGTTCAGCCTGCCAGCGCTGTGCAATCAAACGGAAATCACGGAGTAGGGTGCTATTCATAAGGCGTAAACACTGTAGCAGAGCCCAGTTGGTAGGATGGGTCTCTTATTTCACGCAATCCGGCAAGGAGCGAGCTTTGACCTACATCACCCCACGCGCGCACGACCTCGGGGGCGGCTTTACGGTGCGTCGGGTGCTGCCCTCGGTGCAGCGCCAGGCCATCGGCCCCTTTGTGTTTTTTGACCATTTCGGTCCGGTCACCGCCCAACCGGGCGACAACCACGATGTGCGGCCCCACCC
>JAIXVK010000175.1 GCA_027483085.1 Comamonadaceae bacterium
GTCTCCGGCCAGGTCTTGATGGCTTCTATCCAATCCTGAATGCTGGAGCGCTGCTCTTCGCACACATCATCGAGCTGGTGCAAAGCCATGCGGGCCTCCAGCAGGGAGGTCCAGTTGGTGAAGCGGGTGCGAGGGCTCAAGAGCTCGTTTTGCCAGTGGTCGAGCTGTTGTGTGAGTTCTCGGCGCAGCGCGAGGTAGCCATCCACCATCGAGTTCACGATGCGCAGCATCAAGTCGGCGGGGCTGGTGGGCTGGCGGGCGCCTGCGGCGCGCGGCTCGGCGGCAGGTGTTGCCTGCAGCAGTTTGTCGGCATAGGCATCGCGCACGGTGCAGTCGTCGGGGTGCACAGAGAGCAGCACGTTGTCAAACACCGCAAACCCGACCGGGCTGGTGTCGATGCGTCGCAAGATGGGCGGGCCGCTCAAGCGCGGCGGGGTGCCTTCCGCCTTGGGCGCATTCAGGGGCAGGGTGCCGGTGCTGCCGGCGACCAGGCGCCTGAATACCAGCAGGTCGTATTGGGAGGTGAAGTCGTAGTGCGACGGCAGCTGCTTGTTGATCAGGTCGGAGATGTGCAGATCGACCAGTTGCTCGCCACACAGGTGTTGCAGAGCGGCTTGGACGCGCGCTTGCTCCGCTTCAAATTCGGGGCGACTGCAGGCAATCCACACATAGCCCGAGCCTTTCAGGTCAGCGGCAGAGAGCTGCTCTAAATCTGCGCTTTCACGGACATGGCCGGGCTCAATGTGGAAGATGCGCATGGCTTTAGTCGCGCAGTGCCCGCGCTGCATCGATCGCGAAATAGGTCAGGATGCCGTCGGCGCCCGCGCGTTTGAACGCCAGCAGGCTCTCGAGCATGACCGCATCGTGGTCCAGCCAGCCGTTGAGGGCGGCGGCCTTGAGCATCGCGTATTCGCCGCTCACTTGGTAGGCGAAGGTAGGAATCCTGAACTCGTCCTTGACGCGGCGCACGACGTCCAGATAGGGCATGCCGGGTTTGACCATCACCATGTCCGCCCCTTCGGCAATATCCATGGCCACTTCGCGCAGGGCTTCGTCGCTATTGGCCGGATCCATTTGGTAGGCCTTTTTGTTGCCTTTGCCGAGGTTTCCTGCCGAGCCCACCGCATCGCGGAAGGGACCATAAAACGCGCTGGCGTACTTGGCGCTGTAGGCCATGATGCGGGTGTGGGTCAGCTTTTCGGCTTCCAGGGCGGTACGGATGGCGCCGATGCGGCCGTCCATCATGTCGCTCGGCGCCACGATATCAACACCCGAGCGCGCTTGGGTCAGTGCCTGTTGCACCAGTTGGGCGGTGGTCTCTTCGTTCAGGATGTAGCCGTTTTCTTCGGGTCGGGTGTCGGGAATGCCATCTTGACCGTGGGTGGTGAACGGGTCCAGAGCCACGTCGGTCATGACGCCGAGGTCGGGGAACTCCTTTTTCAAGGCCCGCACCACCCGAGGGACTAGGCCATCAGGATTCAGGGCCTCTGCACCATCATAGGTTTTGAGCGACGCATCGACGACCGGGAACAAGGCCATGACGGGTATGCCCAGCTTCACACATTGCTCGGCCACCGGCAGCAACAAATCGAGGCTGAGTCGTTCTACGCCGGGCATGGATGCAATTGGCACGCGCTGTGCTTGTCCATCCACCACAAAGACCGGGTAGATCAGGTCATGGGCGGTCAAGGCGTTTTCGCGCACCAGATTGCGAGTGAAACTATCGCGGCGCAAGCGGCGCGGGCGTCCGGCGGGGAAGGGGGCGTAGGGGGTCATGCCCAAAATTGTGCCCGAAAGCGGCCGGCCCACGGGGTTGACCAAGCAGTCAATTTGCTGAATACCTCAGCGAATTGGAGGGGTATTGCCCGAAATTGCTTGTCACACCACCGCAACATTGCTAAATTCAACCCCGGGTAGCTTGCTATCCCCCGCTTTTCCTCCCTGAGCGGGGCCTTGATGTGTGACAGCAAAAAAGGCTTACCACCCCAGCCGTGTGCTGGGGTTTTTTTTGCCCGTAGCAAACGCAACCGTCCCGCTACACTTTGGTCATGCTCTGGATCAAAGCCTTTCACATTGTTTTCATCGCCAGCTGGTTTGCCGGCCTGTTTTATCTTCCCCGCATTTTTGTGAACTTGGCCATGGTGCCCGCCGGCTCGGATGCCGAGCGAGCCCGTCTGTTGCTGATGGCACGCAAATTGTTGCGGTTCACTACCCTGTTGGCTGTGCCAGCCTTGGGGCTGGGCGTGTATCTTTGGTTGGGTTACGGCATCGGGCGTGGGCCGGGCAATGGCTGGATGCATGCCAAGCTGGCCTTGGTACTGCTGGCCATCGGCTACCACCACGGATGTGCGGTGATGTTGCGCAAGTTGGAAGCCGGTCTGAGCCAGCGCAGCCATGTATTTTTCCGGTGGTTCAACGAGATCCCGGTGTTGTTGCTGACCGCAATCGTTGTTTTGGTGGTGGTCAAGCCGTTCTGACGGTATCGAACCGTGCACAAATCCACCGCATGGCCACTTGCCGCTCTGTACGCGGCACTGGTCGCGTATGCGAGTTTGTTTCCCTTTGTAGAGTGGCGCGACCAGGGGATTGCCAGCTGGGAGTTTTTGCTGGCACCATTGCCCCGGTATTGGACCGGTTTTGATGTCGCGATCAACATTGCAGGCTATGTTCCCTTGGGGGGGCTGGTCGTTCTTGGCGCTTTGCGCTCGGGGTGGCCACGTATCTCCGTGTGGCTGGCGCCGCTGGGGGTCATGCTGCTGTCGCTGCTGATGGAAGCCCTGCAGAGCTACTTGCCTTTGCGGGTGCCGTCTCGGGAAGACTTTCTGTTGAATTCACTGGGTGCTGGCTGCGGTGCAGCCATCGCTTTTGTGTTGCAAAGGGCCGGTGCTATCGATCGGTGGAACCAAGTGCGTAGCCGCTGGTTTGTGTCGCATTCCCGCGGCGGAATTGTGTTGCTCTCCACCTGGCCCCTAGGTCTATTGTTCCCGTCTTCGGTGCCTTTGGGCTTGGGTCAGGTAGTGACCCGGGTAGAGGAGATGCTACGCAGTGCGCTGCTGGACTCTGGGTTTGA
>JAIXVK010000294.1 GCA_027483085.1 Comamonadaceae bacterium
CTCCACGCCTAGGAGTTTCCCTTAGCTACTAGGCCCGGAGCTCACTTTTATGAGACCTATTTGCGCTGTCAGCGTCTCGTCAGGCTGTTATGGGCGCCGAGTGGATGGGGCTTTTTGACGGTCGCTTTTTCAGCACTTTTTCGAGCGAGATAACAGCATCGCCCCGGTACATTCAGGGGTTTGGATGCGACGTGCTTGCTCCATAGAATCCGCCGAATTGACTTGATCAAGGAATCGGAAGCTATGTTGTTGACCGTCGTCATTGCAAAAAGTCTGGTGGAGCTTTCGCTGATGTTCATCATCGGAAGATTCGTTTTGGGGCTCCTGGCCGGCCCCAAGCGGGACCACAACGTTTTCTGGCAGCTGCTGGATGTGGCATCCAAACCGGCCTTGTGGCTGACTCGCAAAGTCAGCCCGAGGTTGATTCTGGATCAACACATTCCCTTGGCAGCCAGCAGCTGGCTCCTGATTGCCTGGGTGGCGCTGGTGCAACTGAAGGTTGACATGTGCCTGCAGATGGGAGCCAACGTATGCCAATAAAAGCAGGCTCCCTTGCGGCGCAGCCCCGCAGTGCAACGCGCGCCACGCTGCTCCTGTTGAGGCTGAAAGCCAAAGCATTACTCGTTTTGGGTTTGCGCAGTTCCGCCCGGGCCGTGTTTGAAGAGATCGCCACGCTCTTTCCCTCGGATGTCTTGGCGCTCAATAGCTTGGGTTACGAAGCGCTCAATACCGGCGACCTTCAGACAGCTCTGACCTATTTTGAAAAAACTGTGCAGCTCACGCCAGCGAGCACCCACGCCCACTTCAACCATGGCTTTGTGCTCGAGGCCCTGGGCCGCAGCGAGCAGGCAGAGCGGGCGTTCCGGCAGTCTTTGCAAATTGACGACAAGATGGACCGCGCCTGGTACGGCTTAGGTCTTGCCTTGGTCCGTCAGCGTCGCTTTGTGGAGGCCCTCGAGGCCTTCAAACGCAATACCACCTTGCAGTCCATGAGCCCCTTTGCCTGGTACCAGATGGCACGGGTTTATGTGGAAATGAATCAACCCGACGAGGCCTTGACGGTGATGCGGCACCTGAATGGATTCGAGCCGAAAGTGGCCGCACAGCTGGAGAGGGAAACCGGGTTGAGCTTGAGCGCAGTGCATTAGCGGAGGTGATTCGCAGTTGCTGCGCCAGGTGAAGGAGCGAGAGAAGGTCAATCTAACTTCAACAAGAAGGAGACAAGGATGCAACTCACTGAAAAGCACCGGGAATACTGGCGCAAAAACCTAAAGATCACGGGAGCCTTATTGCTCTTGTGGTTCTTTGTCACGTTTGTTTTGGGGTATTTCGCCCGCGATTTGACGTTCAGCTTTTTTGGCTGGCCGTTCTCTTTTTGGGTGGCAGCGCAAGGCGCCCTCGTGGTGTATTGCCTGATTATTTGGTTCTATGCCCGCTACATGAATAACCTGGACAAAGAGTACGGGGTCGCCGAAGGAGAATCCACATGAGCATTTTTGCTGGCGCTGGCCAAACCCAAAGCCAATTTCAAAAATCCCTGAACAAAGTCTTCATCTGGTACGGAGGTGGTTTCGCCGCTTTCGTCTTGGTGCTGGCTTTCCTTGAGCAGATGGGCATGCCCAAGGAGTACATCGGCTATGCCTTCTTGGCCGCCACCGTGCTGTTGTACGGCGGCATCGGCGTGATGAGCCGTACCAATGATGCGGCCGAGTATTACGTGGCAGGCCGTCGTGTTCCAGCCATGTACAACGGCATGGCTACGGGCTCCGACTGGATGTCTGCGGCCTCGTTCATCGGCATGGCAGGTACCCTGTACCTGACCGGCTACGGCGGCTTGGCCTTCATTCTGGGCTGGACGGGCGGCTACTGCCTGGTGGCGCTGTTTCTGGCTCCTTACTTGCGCAAGTTTGGCCAGTTCACCATCCCTGACTTTTTGGGAGCACGCTACGGCGGCAACATGGCACGCCTGATCGGCGTGTTTGCGGCCATCCTCGTGTCTTTCGTTTACGTGGTGGCCCAGATCTTTGGTGTGGGCTTGATCACGGCACGTTTGACCGGCCTGTCGTTTGACGTGGGTGTGTACGTGGGCTTGGCCGGGATCCTGGTGTGCTCGTTCCTGGGTGGCATGCGGGCAGTGACCTGGACCCAAGTGGCCCAGTACCTGATCCTGATCGTGGCTTACATGATTCCGGTGGTCTGGCTGTCGGTGAAACACACCAACATGCCCGTGCCACAGGTGTCCTATGGCTACCTGTTGGAAAAAGTGTCTGCCAAGGAAGAGCTGCTGCTGAAGGACCCCAAGGAACTCGAAGTCCGTGGCATCTTCAAGGCACGCTCCGACGAAGCGGTTGAAAAGCTGAAGGATGTTCCTGCTGCCATGGCTGCCGACAAAGCGGCTGCGACCAAGAAGCTGGAAGACCTGAAAGCGGCCAACGCGCCTGCAGCAGATATCAAGGCGGCAGAAACAGCATTGGCTGCACTGCCTAAAGATGAGGCAGCCGCCAAAGCTGCTTACACAGCCGCACGAACCTCCAATGCAGCCCGGGCTGCACCGCCTTTGCGCCATGCTGAACCTTTCCCCGGCAAAGATGATGCAGCGCGCGATGTTGCTCGCAAAAACTTCCTAGCGCTAGTGTTCTGTTTGATGATTGGTACGGCCGCCTTGCCGCACATCTTGATGCGCTTCTACACCGTGCCCTCGGTGCGTGAAGCGCGTGAATCGGTGGCGTGGTCATTGTTCTTCATCTCACTGCTGTACTTCACAGCGCCTGCCTTGGCGGTGTTGGTGAAGTTTGATATCTACACCTTGTTGGTCGGCACGCCGATGGATCAGCTCCCGGGCTGGATCGCGCGCTGGAACGTGGTGGACCCGACGCTGATGGCGGTGTCTGACATCAATAAAGACGGCATCCTGCAATTGGCTGAAATCCGCTTGGGTGGAGACATTGTGGTGCTAGCTACGCCAGAGATCGGTGGCTTGCCATTTGTGATCTCCGGGCTGGTGGCTGCGGGTGGTTTGGCTGCGGCGTTGTCCACTGCGGATGGCTTGCTGCTCACCATCGCCAACGCCTTGTCCCACGACGTGTACTACAAGGTGGTGGATCCCAATGCTTCTGCCACTCGCCGTGTGGCCATTTCCAAATCCATCTTGGTGGTCGTGGCTTTGGCTGCAGCCTATGTGGCGGCGTTGCGCATGGCGGACATTTTGTTCCTCGTGTCTGCAGCGTTCTCGTTTGCTGCGGCAGCTTTCTTCCCCGCCTTGACACTGGGTATCTTCTGGAAACGCGCCAACAAGTGGGGTGCATCGCTGGGCATGTTGGCGGGCTTGGGCATATCGTTCTATTACATGGTGCAAACCCATCCATGGATGTACGGCCTGTTCCACGATCATGCAATCACCCCTGAGATTCTGAAGGCCAACACCTGGTGGGACATTGCCCCCATCTCTGCCGGCATCTTTGGTGTACCGCTGGGTTTTGCCGTGATCATTGTGGTGTCCTTGCTCACCAAGGCACCTGAGAAGGAAGTGCAGGAGTTGGTGGAGCATGTTCGCTTCCCCAGTTTTGACGGAACCACTTCGCAAGGCAGTGCGGCGCATTAAGTAGCCCGCCAGGGGGATTGCGGCGCCGTGCCGCATCTTCCTGTATTCGACAAAAGCCCCGCTGTCTCGCGACTTCGGGGCTTTTGTGTGTTTGGTTCGCGCACTTGGTAGGTAACTGCACGCGGATCCAGCACAAGTTGATAAGTCTGCTTTGTGCGATGGAGCTTGACTCGTTGCCTCTGTAAACCCCACGTAAAACATCGAGGAAGCTCTTGGTTTAGATTGCATTTAGATATATCATAAATACAATCTAAATAAAAAAGTACGCTGATGCGATCTCTCTCAAGACACTTCACCTATCAAATGCGTTCCAGCGGAGCCGATGACAGCTCCGGAGGCGGTCGGCATGGCGGGCGCAGTCTCGACCATCTGGGTCGCCGCGGAGGTGGGCGCGTGTTCAGTCACGGGGGCCTGCGGTTTGTGTTGTTACAACTGATCTGCGACAAGCCGAGTCATGGCTATGAACTTATCAAGTTGATCGAAGACCGATTGGGCGGCAGCTACAGCCCCAGCCCGGGCACCGTGTACCCGACGCTCACTCTATTGGAAGAGCAAGGGTATGTGAGCGGCCAGACTGCGGACGCTGGTGGACGAAAAAGCTACGCGATCACTGAAGCCGGCAAGGTGTTCCTCGAAGAAAACCGCGAGACGACTGATGCCATGATGGCCCGCATGAGCGACGGCGTTGACGGCGCAGGCCCGCGCGGAGGGCGCCCGCCACAGGTGATGCGCGCTATGGAGAACCTCAAGCTTGCGATGCGGATACGCCTATCCCGAGACCCCCTTACGGTTGATCAAGCCAATGCATTTGCAGCTGTGCTGGATCACGCAGCCCAGCAGCTGGAGAAAATCTGATGTCACTGCCCACCGACTCCATAAGCAGCACGGGTGCAGTTCCCGATTTGACCATCCAGCGTGTGCGGCATCCTCTGCGGTTTCGTTTGTTGGAGGTATGCCGGGTCGACCGCCTGACCCCGCACCTGTTGCGTGTGACCCTTCAGGGAGATGCACTGGACGGCTTTGTCAGCACGGGGTTTGACGACCACGTCAAAGTATTCTTTCCTGACCCTGTAACAGGTGAACTCTTTGCCCCTGCGCTGGGCGATGACGGCCCCATTTGGCCCGAGGGCAAGCGACCGGTGATGCGCGATTACACCCCGGGCCAGTTTGACCCTGTGAACCTCACCCTGCAAATAGACTTCGCGCTACACCAGCCGGGCGGCCCTGCCACTCGGTGGGCAGAGCAAGCCCAAGTCGGGCAGAGGCTGGGAATCGGCGGCCCGAAAGGGTCTTTTATGGTTCCGACCGGTTTCGATTGGCACTTGCTGGTGGGTGACGACACCGGACTGCCGGCCATAGCCAGGCGCCTGGCCGAGCTCCCGGCGGGCGCGCGGGCAGAGGTCTTGATGGAGGTGGATAGCCGCGCTGATCACATCCCGCTCCCCAGTCTTGCCGATGTGAATGTAGTGTGGGTCCACCGCGAGCAGCACCAATCCATTCTGGACGCATTAGCCCAAATGCGCATGCCGAGCGGTCACTTTTACAGTTGGATTGCGTGCGAGTCGGCCCAAGCCAAGGCCATGCACGCTTTTCTGATCAACGAATGTCGCGCTAATCCGAAGTGGGTTCGTGCATCAGGCTATTGGCGCAAGGGCAGCATGGCCAGCCATGAGTCGTTCGATCATTGAGTCGGGCCAAACCTATCGGCAGAACGGTGCGACCATTGCTTCGCTTTGCTCCCACAAACTGCGCGCTGCGCTGCCATCAGCATCCTGAAAACGCAGCGGCATGGGTTTGGTTTTGTTGTACATCTCACCGGGTTGCCAGTCGGTACCGGGCTGTCCTTCGGCAAGCGCAGTCAGGCGCTGTCCGCTGGATTCCGGGCTGATGGTGAAGAGGTATTTCAAAGGGGTGTGGTACAGCACCCGCATGAGGTGGCTGGTCTCGCTGGCAAAGTTGCTGCGCACCACGCCGGGGTGAAATGCCACTGCCGCAATACCGTCGGCACCATGCCGGCGCTGCAGTTCGCGGGTAAAGAGAATGTTCTCCAGTTTGCCGTTGCCATAGGCCTGCTCCGGCCGGTAGTGGCGTTCGTTGTTCAGGTCGTGGATATCAAAGCTGCCGCCAAAGACATTGGCCGCAATGCTGGCGGTTTGAATCACTTTGGCTTTGCCCGCTATCAGTTGCGGCATCAGCAGCTTGGTTAAAAGGAAGGGGGCAAGGTGGTTCACTTGGAAGGTCTTTTCGAACCCGTCTTGGGTGAGCTCCCGCCGGCCCATGATGCCGCCTGCGTTGTTGGCCAGCACTTCGATGCGCGGGTGATGTGCAAGCTCTAGGGCCAGCCTCTGCACATCGGCCAGTCGGGTGAAATCGGCCAGATGAAATGGCGCCGCCAGCTCGCGGGCCAGCGCTTCTGTTTTGTTGCGCGAGCGGCCCACGAGGATGACGTGGTGCCCTTTGGCCTTGAGCTGCCGTGCACTTGCGGCGCCGATGCCGTCACTGGCGCCGGTGATGAGAATGGTATTCATGCGCTGACTGTGCCACAAGCCCAAGGTGGCCCATGCGCGTATTCAGGTGTCACCGGTGGCTAGCGCAAAGCCTTCATCCAGCCAGCCGGTGATGCCACCGGCCATGATCTTGACCGGTCGTCCCAAGCGCGCCAGCTTGAGCGCGCCACGGGCGGCACCGTTGCAGTGGGGCCCGGCGCAGTAAGTCACAAACAGCGTGCCCTCCGGCCACTGGGCCATCTTGCTCTCTACGATCTTGCCGTGGGGCAGGTTGATAGCGCCCGGCACATGCCCGCGTGCAAACAGGGCAGGGGAGCGCACGTCCAGCAACACAAAGTCGGCGCCTTGTGCCAGGGCATCGTGCGTATCCCAGCAGTCGGTCTCAAAGGTCAGCTCGGCGGCAAAGTGCGCCTCGGCAAGGGTGGAGCTGGCGGCGGGTATAGCGGTCACTGCGGTGGGCATGGGGTTCTCCTGTGCGTTGTAAGAGGCTCTATGGTGCAAACAGGCGCAAATTTCTACAATTGGCGTAAAAGACATATATGACAAAAATCGCGCCAAATTCTGTCCGCTCAAACTCAAGTGCGCCTTGGTCAACCACCGGGCCGCTGGTAGTGGTGCCCGTGTATGACGGCCTGTGTACTTTTGAGTTTTCTATTGCGGCCGAGATCTTTGGCCTTTCCCGGCCTGAAATGGGTCCTGGCTGGTACCGCTTTGCCAGCGCGGCCATCGAGCCCGGCCCGCTGCGCGCGCACGGAGGATTGCAAGTCACGACCGATGGCGATGCCCGTATGTTGGAGCAGGCGGACCTGATCGTGATGGCCGGCTGGAAGGGCGCCCAGGTGCCCGTGCCTGATGTACTGGCTCAGCAGTTGCGGGCTGCATGGCAACGCGGCGCGCGGCTGGCGTCTATTTGCTCGGGGGCTTTTGTGCTGGCCGCTACCGGCTTGCTCGATGGCCACCGCGCAGCCACCCATTGGCGCTACGCCAAAGCGCTGCAAGCCCAACACCCTGGGGTGCAAGTAGACGCCAGCGTGCTGTATGCCGAGGGCGATCGCGTCTACACCTCTGCCGGTAGCGCCGCTGGCATTGACCTGATGCTGCACATTGTGCGCAGTGACTTTGGGGTAGGGGCTGCAAACAGCGTCGCGCGCCGTCTGGTCATGCCGCCGCACCGTAGCGGGGGACAAGCCCAGTTTATGGAACGCCCGGTGCCGCAAGAGGGTGACTATCGCTTAGTGCAGCTGCTGGACGACGTGCGCAACGATCTGCAAGCGCCGTGGACGGTGCAGCACATGGCCGATCGCGTTGCCATGAGTCCGCGCACATTTTTGCGCCGCTTTGCCGAACTCACCGGCCAGTCCCCCGGCCAGTGGGTGGTGGCTGAACGTGTAGAGCATGCCAAGCGCCTGCTTGAGGGCAGTGCGCTGCCGGTAGAGCGCATCGCCACCGAGGTGGGTTTGGGCAGCATGCAGGCCCTGCGCCACCACTTTCAGCAGCAGCTGGGTTTATCGCCCAGGCAGTATCGGGCGATGTTTTTAGGTTAAATCGACCTCTAGCGCTCGTATTGATTGCGCGGGTAGCTATTGATTTGATAGCATTTTGAATAGGTATGGGGGCTACCTGTGGGTGATAGTTGCCTCTCCCGTGCCTTAACTGCAGATGGAGTTTTGCGCAATGAACATCGCTGCTAGCGCACTGCAGGGTGTGGGCGGGAACTTTTGCAGGCCCCGCGATTCCGATACGCACTTTTGCTTCACCACCCAAAACGCCTATGCACCCACCTCATTCCCGCCGTTCCCTGTTGGTTCGTGGTGCCGGCATGCTGGCTGCCACCGGTGCGCCGGCCTGGCTTGCGCCAACGGTTGCGCAAGCCCAGTCGGTTTTGCGGCCCACACCCCGGCAGACTGAGGGGCCGTTTTATCCGGTAGCACTGCCCGGCGACCAAGATTTTGACCTGCTGCGTAACGGTGGTGCGGTGTACTCCAAAGCCCAGTCGGTTTGGGTCGAGGGGTTGGTGATGGACACCCGTGGCATGCCAGTCGCTGGCGCGGTGGTTGAAATCTGGCAATGTGACCACGAAGGGCATTACCACCACCCACAAGACGGCGGCAAAGCGGACCCGAAGTTCCAGGGCTTTGGCCGGGTGGCGGTGGGCAAAGATGGGCGCTACCGCTTCCGGACCATGCGGCCGGCCCCCTACAGCGGGCGCACGCCTCACATCCATGTGAAAGTCAAGCTGGATCGCAAGGAGCTGCTCACGACGCAACTTTATGTGGCGGGCGATCCGGGTAACCCGCGCGACGGGCTCTGGCAGCGCCTTGACCTGCAAGACAGGGCGGCGCTGACCCGCGAGTTCAGTGCCTCTGCAGATGGGCTGCGTGTCGACTTTCCCATCGTCGTACAGGTCTAAGCGCTAAAGCCAACTCTGCAATGGATTCTTTAACCCAGATAGCGCTTGGTTCAGCGGTGTGTGTGGCCGTCATGGGCCGGCGCACCGCGGTGTGGAAATCCGCTTTGTGCGGGGCAGTGGCCGGCACCCTGCCGGATTTGGATGCCCTCATCGACCATGGGGACGCCATTTCCAATATGGTGTTGCATCGGGCGGAAAGCCACGCCTTGTTCTTTCTGACTCTGGCGGCCCCTGTGTTTGCCTGGTTGGTGGCGCGGGGGCGCGACTTTATGCGCTGGTGGCTGGCACTTTGGCTGGTGTTGGTGACCCATCCCTTGCTAGACACCATGACGGTGTACGGCACCCAGTTGCTGCAGCCGTTTTCCAATTACCCCTTCGGGGTGGGTAGCGTGTTCATCATCGATCCGGCCTACACACTGCCGCTGATCATTGGGGTGGCGGCGGCCTGGCGCTGCAGAGATCTGGCGCGCGGGCTTCGGTGGAACTTGGTGGGCTTGGCCTTGTCGACAGCCTATCTGGGCTGGAGTGTGTTGGCGCAACAGCATATCGAACAACGTGCGCGCGCTTCCTTGAGTGAACAGGGCGTGTCTGCCCAGCGGGTGCTGGTGACGCCGGCGCCCTTGCAAACCTTGCTCTGGCGGGTGGTCGCCTTGCCAGACGATCCGGTCAATCCAAAGTTTCATGAAGCCTATGTGTCGGTGCTGGACGGCCAGTCCCCGGTGCAATGGGAAGCACATGCGCGGGGCAGTGAACTGCTGATCGAACACGCAGCCTCCGCACCGGTGGCGCGTTTGACGGCGTTCAGCCACGGGTTCGTGAAGGGCGCAATCGCGCCTGACGGACAGCTGCGGATTACGGACCTGCGCATGGGACAGGAGCCGCACTATGTGTTCAGCTTTGACCTAGGACTGCCTGAGGCCGTCGGCCAGACGCCCGCCACACAGGTCAGTGCCCGCCCGCCCGTAGGTCCTACGCTGCGTTGGATCGGACAGCGGATGTGGGGGCCAGCAGCACGGCAATAGTGCTTGGGTCGATCAGGGACATCAGGCGGCGCACCAACGCAGTCAACTTCTGTCCGCGGCAGCTATGATGCAGCCAACGATGGAACCAAAGATTGCCCCGCATCTCACGCCGGTCAGCAGGAGTGACGAAGAGGTCTACCGACCCGTTACTTGGGAGCCTTCTTTTTCTTTTCTCAAAGCCGCAGTGGTCGCCATCTTTCTGAGTGGTGTGCTGGTTACTGCGGCAATATATGTCTTCATCCCCCATGGCCTGAGCGCAGCGCTGCGCACCAGCACCATACTGCTAGTGGGCGCTGCGGGTTGGTTCTTCTTGTGGCGGAAGAGGTTGCAGACCACGGTTACCGCTCTGGGTGTGGGCATGTGGCTTTACGTTGCCTTGATGATGTTTGTGGGCGGCGGGATTACCGCACCCGTTCAGTTTGTTTTTCCGCTGATCATTTTCATGCTGGGTTGGCTGGTCAGTACCCGGGTCGCGCTCATTGTCGCTGCCCTGACGGCGGGTGTCACCATCCTTACTGTTGTCGCCACAAAAGGCGGGTGGCTACCGCAATCCGCCGACTCCCCCCCTTGGTTGCATGCTCTGGTACAGATTTGCGTATTCCTGATGGCGGCAGTTTTGGTGCATTTTTTGGTCCTGGC
>JAIXVK010000509.1 GCA_027483085.1 Comamonadaceae bacterium
CATATTTGCTCAACAGCGCCGGGTCTTGTTTCTTGAGCACCCGCACCGCGGTCGGCGCGCTGAACATGACGGTCACCTTGTATTTCTCGACCAGGCTCCACCACACTCCGCCGTCAGGCCGGGTCGGCAGGCCCTCGTACATGATGGTGGCCATGCCGGCAATCAAAGGGCCATAAATGATGTAACTGTGCCCCACCACCCACCCGATGTCGCTGGTGGAAAAGAAGGTTTCACCCGGGTTGCCGCAAAAAATATGCTTCATGCTGGCCGCCAAGGCCACTGCGTAGCCTCCGGTATCGCGCTGCACCCCCTTGGGTTTGCCGGTGGTACCGCTGGTATACAAGGTATAGCTGGGGTGGGCGGAGGCCAGCCAGACACACGGAACTTGGGTTTCCAAATGCGCTTGGCGCAACTCAGCCCACAGATGATCCCGCCCGGCGACCAGCTGCATTGGAGCCAGCTTACGGTCCACCATCAGCACCGCGGCTGGCTTGTGGCTGGAAGTGGCAATCGCCTCATCCAACAAGGGCTTGTACTCCACCACTTTGCCGCCGCGTGAGCCGGCGTCCGCGCTCACGATCACCACCGGTGAAGCGTCTTCAATACGAGAGGCTAGCGAGCCTGCAGCAAAGCCGCCAAACACCACCGTATGGATCGCACCAATCCGGGCACATGCCAACATGGCAAACGATGCCTCAGCAATCATGGGCATGTAGATCAGAACCCGGTCACCTTGCTTGACGCCCAAGGCTTGCAATGCGGCGGCCATGCGCTGCACTTCCGCATGCAATTGCGCAAAGGAGTACACCTGCTCGGTATTGGTTTCGGTAGAGACGGCAATCAACGCGGGCTGGTCCGGGCGGGTCATCAGGTGCCGATCGACCGCGTTGTGGCAGAGATTGGTGGTCCCGCCGACAAACCATTTGGCGAAAGGGGGCCGGCTGTAGTCGCACACTTGGGTGGGCTGGGTGCGCCACTCGATCATCCCAGCCTGTTCAGACCAAAAGCCATCGCGGTCATCGATGGAACGGCGGTAAAAATCGGCGTAGCCTGTCATTGTTTGTCTCCAGTCGGGTCCATAAAACTGAATTCATAATTATGGATAAGCAACTTGCGGCAAGCTGACTCCGGCTCTGCCCAAGCCCCGCCAGTCGTGTGGCCATAAAAAAAGGCGGCCCACGCTGGTGGGTCCGCCTTTACCGGGCATCAAGAGCGCTGCTCGGCGCCGATTACTTGATAAGCGCTTGCGCCTCTTTGAATACTGGGTGCTCCGCCGTGCGAATCCATTCAAAGACCACCATCTCGGTGGTTACCAGTTCAGCACCAGCGCCGGCCAGCCGGTCGAAGGCGGCGTCACGATTACGCTCGGTGCGTGAGCTGCAAGCATCGGTCACCACCCACACTTCAAACTCGTCTTCCAGCAGATCGAGCGCGGTTTGCATCAAACACACATGGGCTTCACAACCGGCAATCACAATGGCACCGCGCTCAGATGCCGGCGGCTTCTGCAAATGCTTGGGCAAGCTGCGGGCGTTGCCCTGCACCGGCTTGGCCGGTGGGCGCAACCATTCGCCCAAGCCCTCTTCAATCGCGCTGAACTGCATTTTGTTCAGCACCTTGGCGCGCGCTTCGGCTAGCGCGGCCGCCAAATCGGGCACCGTATGACCCAGGCCGCCCGGGTTTTGCTCTGTATAAAAAGCAGGCACTTCCATTAAAGCCGCCAGCTTGGCCAAACGCACCGCATTGCCCAGCACCAACTCAGATTCAAACATGGCGGGCATCAAACGCGCCTGGTAGTCCACCAGCACCAACTGGCTTGTGTCGACATCCATCAACATAGCGAAATCCTTCTCAAAAAACGTAGCGCGAGCATAACCTCCCGAGCGCTCGGGGCCTCCGGTTTGTCCCGCCCCACTCAGAATATCCAAGCGAATCAATGCGTTAGAGGTGAAATCAAATGTATCTGACCGCTTGACACACTGGCCCTCCCCCACTAGAGTGCGCCGATGCGTTTTTTCCTTGCCTGTGCCCTGATGCTCACTTTGAGCGTCGCCCACGCCCAACAATCCCCCGCCCCCAGCGATGACATGTCCCGCTTATTGGCGGAGCGCGGCTTGCTGTCCCGGATTGGTGATGTCGGCAACAAAGTTGGTAACCGCGCTACCGAACTGGTGATGAACTCGATGGCGTTTCTGGGTGTGCCCTACAAACGCGGCGGCACCGAGGCCGATATCGGTTTTGATTGCAGCGGCTTTGTGCGCGCCATCTACCAGCAAACCGCCGGACTGCTGCTGCCACGCCAGGCCTCTGAACAAGCTGCGGCCACTCAAAAAATTGACAAGCACGAATTGCAACCCGGCGATTTGGTGTTCTTCAACACCATGCGGCGTACTTTCAGCCACGTCGGCATCTATGTCGGCAACGGCAAATTCATCCACGCCCCCAAGCCCGGTGCCGAAGTGCGGGTGGAAGACATGGGTATCAGCTATTGGGCCAAGCGCTTTGACGGCGCCCGTCGGGTCAACACCGAACAGCAGCCCTGAAAAGCCAAGTCGCCACATCGGCGCACCTTGGCTGGGTTCACTGTGAACCTCAATCTCTTTGGCGACTCGTCGCCCACCCCTGCGCCGTCCCACATGCTTTGCCCTGGCGCTTGCGCCTTGGCCGGCATGGCCGTTGCGGACGCTCCTGCGCTGTGGGCGGAGGTACAACGCATCACCCAGATCAGCCCGTGGCGACACCTCAGCACACCGGGCGGGCTTCGCATGTCGGTGGCCATGAGCAATTGCGGAACTTGGGGATGGGTGAGCGATGCAGCAGGCTATCGATACCAGCGTGTCGATCCACTCACTGGCGCTCCTTGGCCGGCCATGCCGCCAGCCTTCAAAACCTTGGCAAACCGCATGGCAGCGCTTGCCGGCTACCCCGGTTTTGAGGCGGATGCGTGTTTGATCAACCGCTATACGCCCGGCGCCCGCATGACCCTGCACCAGGACAAAAACGAGGTGAACTACGGGGCGCCAATCGTGTCGGTGTCGCTGGGTCTTCCGGCCGTGTTCGAGTTGGGCGGGCTGGAGCGGGGGGAGCCGGTGCAAACCGTGTTGTTGCACCACGGCGATGTGCTGGTGTGGGGTGGCCCTGCCCGGCTGCGCTACCACGGAGTGCGCGCTGTGCCGCATGGCAACCACCCTTTGACGGGCGCTTGCCGCATCAACCTGACGTTTCGCCAAGCGGCCTAGGGTCAACCCCCATCTGGTTTGGAGTAGCGGCTCAAAACTGCACTCCTGCGACAGCGGGCCCCTGCACTTGCCCCCACAATGCCTGCTGCCAAAGCGCAGCGCCACACAATAAGCGCACGCGCCCCCCCTCTATTGCCAGGAGCCACCGCATGAGCCAAGCCAATCAAGACGCCGACACGCAACTGATGCAAACCACCTTCGAGGCTCAGCGGGCCACTGCCCTGGCCTGGCGCCAGTCCACCGCGGCCGAGCGGATTGAACGGTTGGAGCGGTTGCGCACCAGCCTGATGGCGCACAAAGAGGCGCTTTACGAAGCCTTCGCCGCCGACTTTCACAAACCCCGCTTTGAAGTGGACGGCACCGAAATCGTGCCCAG
>JAIXVK010000139.1 GCA_027483085.1 Comamonadaceae bacterium
ATCATTTCATTGACCCTGTTGGGCCAGATGCTGGAGCTCAAGGCCCGCTCCCAGACCTCCGCAGCGATCAAATCCCTACTGGGCTTGGCTCCTAAGACTGCGAGGCGTATCAAGACAGATGGGACAGAAGAGGACATTGAACTGACCCACGTCCATCTGGGTGACCTTTTGCGTGTGCGCCCTGGCGAGAAAGTGCCCGTGGATGGTGTGGTCACAGAAGGCAGCAGCGCCGTGGACGAATCCATGCTGACAGGCGAACCTTTGCCCATCACCAAGCGGGTCGGTGACAAGGTTATCGGTGCAACCCTCAACACCAGTGGTTCCCTGGTCATGAAGTCCGAAAAAGTGGGATCTGACACCGTACTGTCCCAAATCGTGCAAATGGTGGCCCAGGCGCAACGCTCCAGAGCGCCCATGCAACGCATGGCCGATGTGGTGGCGGGCTACTTTGTGGTGGCGGTCGTAGGTATTGCGGTGCTGACACTTTTGGGTTGGGGCCTGTTGGGCCCGGAACCCAGTTGGGTGTATGGCCTGATCAATGCGGTCGCTGTACTGATCATTGCCTGCCCATGCGCGCTGGGCCTCGCTACGCCTATGTCCATCATGGTGGCTACGGGCAAGGGGGCGACACAGGGTGTGTTGTTCCGTGACGCGGCCGCCATTGAGAACCTGCGCAAGGTCGACACCCTGATCATCGACAAAACCGGTACCTTGACCGAAGGCCGCCCCACATTCGAGAAGGCTGTTCCCAGTAAGGGATTTGCCGCCGACGAAGTTTTGCGCTTGGCGGCCAGCCTGGACCAGGGAAGTGAACATCCCTTGGCCGCGGCCATCGTGACGGCGGCGCGCGAGCGCAAGCTGGTGCTGGAGAAACCTGAGAACTTCGAATCCGGCTCCGGTATTGGTGTCCAGGGCCAAGTGGCCGGACGCCACCTAGTGTTGGGCAATACGGCGCTGATGCAACAGATCAATGTCGCCGTAGACGCATTGAAACCCCAAGCCGAAGCTTTGCGCGCCGAGGGGGCCAGCGTGATGCACCTCGCCATTGACGGAAAACTAGCCGGTCTCCTGGCCGTGTCGGACCCAATCAAGGTAAGTACGATGGAGGCCTTGGCGTCACTCAAAGCCTCGGGCATGCGCATCGTGATGGCCACAGGTGATGGTGTCACCACTGCCAAAGCCGTTGGTGCCAAGCTTGGAATTGATGAAGTGCATGGCGAAGTTAAACCGCAGGACAAACTGGCACTGGTGGAGTTGCTGCAAAAGCAAGGTCGAATTGTGGCCATGGCCGGTGACGGGATCAATGACGCGCCGGCCCTGGCCAAGGCCCATGTGGGAATTGCCATGGGAACGGGCACGGACGTCGCCATGAACAGCGCTCAGGTCACATTGGTCAAAGGCGATCTGCGCGGTATCTCCATTGCGCTCGCGTTGTCGAACGCCACGGTGAGCAATATGAAGCAAAACCTGATGTTTGCCTTCCTGTACAACGCCTTGGGAATTCCAGTGGCGGCTGGTTTGCTCTACCCATTCACGGGCTGGCTTCTGTCGCCCATGATCGCCGCTCTGGCCATGAGCTTCAGTTCGGCATCCGTCATTGGGAATGCCTTGCGATTGCGTGGCAAATCGCAATAGCTGACGACTTGTTTGGCATTGGACTTTCACTTCGGGTTTAATCAGATCGTGCGCACCGTCCGCTTTCTACTTCTGATGCTGCTGAGCCTGGCAATCCCTCTAGCGGGATATGCGGGCTTGGGCGTGCCGAAGATGCCATGCCCCATGGAAATGGCCGCAATGGCAGAGCAGCAGCTCAGTGGCGATATGGAAGATGCATCAGCCACCCCAATGGGCGAGTGCTGCAATGACATGGAAACCTTGCTCAAAACGGGCAAGACCTGCAAGGTAGGCCAGGACTGCAAGATCGGCAGCTTGGGACTGTCTGTCCATTTCCCCGCAATACCCGAAGTCTTCAGCAAAGACACGTTCTTGGGACGTCTGAACGACCGAGCCATAGAGCCTCGCCCCATCCCAATCTGGCGGCCGCCAGCCTGACCCCAACCCCTTGAATCCGTGCCTTGCCGTCTTTGTATGGCCAGGTCATCGCGCGTTCGCGCAGTTTTTCAGGAGTTGGGACATGTCTTGTTCCGTTCACCCCATTGGGCATCGCTTCAGCCGCAAGCTGATTGCATTTACCTTCCCGCTCGCAGTGGCTGTGCCGCTGGGAGCCACGCCTTTGTCCTTTGAGCAGGCGCTATCCCTATCCACCCAGGGGGCACCGACCCTGGCAAGCGCCCAGGCCAAAGTGGATGCGGCCCGTGCCTCCACCGCCCCGGCTGGAGAGCTGCCAGATCCCAAGCTGGCAGTCGGTGTCGAGAACCTGCCCATCGGGGGGCCGGATCGGTATAGCCTGACAGGCGACTTCATGACGATGCAACGCATCGCCTACATGCAGGACATTCCCAACCGCAGCAAGCGGGAAGCCCGTGTTGCCGTGGCCCTGGCCAAGGTCCAGCAAGCCGAATCCGCACAGCAGCTCTCCATGTTGTCCGTGCGCAGAGAAACTGCCGTGGCCTGGATACGCCGATATGCCTTGGAACAGCAGATCGCACTGTTTGAAGGTCTTTTCAAACAAAACAAGCTCCTGGAATCGGCCGTCCAGGTACAACTGGCCGGTGGGCGCGGCTCCATCACTGACGTGTTGATGCCCAGGCAGGAGGCAGCCATGCTGAGCGAACGCCTGGATGAACTGCAGGCTCAACGTGCACAGGCCATTGCAGCGTTGCAACGCTGGATTGGAACTACCGCCAGTGAAGCACTGGAAGGCACGCCACCCAATTGGCCTCTGGACCGAGAGGTTCTGAGCCAACGCATCCAAGGCCATCCCGACGTCAACCTGCTCAGTAGCACCAGCCTTTTGCTGAATGCTGAGCTGCAGGAGGCACAGGCATCCAAAAACCCCGACTGGGGTGTTGAGCTTGCCTATCAGCGCCGGGGCGAGCAGTTCGGGGACATGGTCTCCGTCAAATTCACTTTTGACCTACCTACGGCACCAGCGAAACGCCAGGACCCGCTCATCGCAGCCAAACAGTTGGAGCGTCTGGGCCTGGATGCAGAGTTGGAGCTTTTGCGGCGCGAGCACCTGCAGGAAATCAACACCCAATGGGCGGAGCTGGAGCGCCTGAACCTGGCCGTGGAACGCAACCAGACTGTTCTGCAGCCCCTAATGCGTGACAAGGTCACTTTGACGCTCTCCGCCTACCAGGCCGGCAAAGGCACGTTGGTGGAGCACCTGGCAGCGCGTCGGGAATCGCTGGAAACCCAGCTCCGATGGATTGCCCTGCAAGGAGAGCGCCAAGCAATCAGCGCACGCCTGCACTTCTCCAACGACTACTCACAGACACGAGGTGCGCAATGAACTCTGCATCTATTCAAAAGAATCTGACCCTCACTGCAATCGGTCTGCTGATCTTGGCCGTGGGCGCTGCCGGTGGTGTTTGGTGGACCAAGCGCAGTTCCAACATGGAACCTGTGGCCACCGAAACTGCCAAGTCCGAACGTAAGGTGCTGTATTGGTACGACCCCATGAAACCCGAGGCCAAGTTTGACAAACCTGGCCCATCCCCGTTCATGGACATGCAACTGGTAGCACGCTATGCCGACGAAGGCGGAGCGGACACGGGCGCACTGGCCGTCTCCACACGCGCCAGTCAAAGTTTGGGAATGCGCCTGGCCACCGTTTTGCAACAGGACATCTCCAACATGGTAGAAGTTGCCGGAGTCCTGCAACTCAGCGAACGGGATGTCAGCATCGTCCAGGCCCGTACCGGTGGCTTTGTCGAGCGCGTCTACGCCCGTGCCCCCGGTGATGTCATTGCCGCAGGCAGTCCTCTGGCTGACGTCACCAATCCGGAATGGGTCGGCGCGCAACAAGAGTTTCTGGCGGTCAAAACGATGGGCGACGCTGCTTTGACGCTGGCAGCCCGCCAGCGTCTGGCACTGCTGGGCATGTCTCCAGCATTGATCCAGCGCGTGGACAGCAGCAATCGCACCATCGCGGTGACCACCATCACTGCGCCTGGTTCAGGTGTGATCTCGGAATTGGCGGTACGTCAAGGCATGAGCCTGAGTCCCGGCATGACCCTGGCGCGCATCACCGGATTGGGTACGGTTTGGCTGGAGTTGGCCGTGCCGCAGGCCCAGGCATCCACGCTGGAAATCGGGCAAGCGGTGCAGGCCCGCCTCACTGCCGCACCTGAGACCCTTCTCAAGGGCAAGGTGACATCGGTGTTGACAGAAACCAATCCGGACACGAGAACCTTGCGCGTCAGGGTCGAGATGCCCAATCCGGGCCAGAGACTGCGTGCCGGCATGTTGGCCACGGCAACCTTGCAAAGCCCCACAGAATCTGTCCTGCTGGTGCCTTCCGACGCCGTGATCCGAACCGGCAAGCGCACCTTGGTCTATCTGGCCGAGGACGCAGGCCAATACAGGCCGGTTGACGTACAGATCGGCGCGGAGCGTGATGGGCAGTTGACGATACGCCAAGGCCTCAGCGCAGGCCAAAAAGTGGTGGCATCGGGTCAGTTTCTGTTGGACTCGGAAGCCAGCGTGCGCGGAATCTTGCCTCCATCTGGCACCTCTTCGACGCCGATGAATCCGCCCTCTAGCGATATGGGGAAAGTCTCGTCCTATGAAACGCGAGGGGTAATCGAGGAACTGGATGCTTCCAATATCAAGCTGCACCACGAACCTGTACCAGCCCTCAAATGGCCGGCCATGACCATGGGCTTCAAGCGTGCGAAAGAGTTGCAGTCGTCTGGTTTCAAAGTTGGGGACACCGTGCAATTCCAGTTTCGGGCGGTTGGCGACGAATATGAGGTGGTGGCGCTCAAGGGGGTGAAGCCATGATCGCGGCCATCATCCGCTGGTCAGTCTCAAACCGCTTTTTGGTACTGCTCGCCACTGTGTTTCTGGCGGGCGCTGGCCTGTGGGCCGTGCGTTCCACACCCATCGACGCCTTGCCGGACCTGTCCGACGTGCAGGTCATCATCCGCACCAGCTACCCAGGTCAGGCACCGCAGATTGTGGAAAACCAGGTCACCTACCCGTTGGCCACCACCATGCTGTCGGTGCCTGGCGCCAAAACAGTGCGGGGCTTCTCCTTTTTTGGGGACTCCTTCGTCTACATCCTGTTTGACGATTCCACCGATCTTTACTGGGCGCGTTCCCGCGTTCTGGAATACCTCAACCAGGTACAAGGACGGCTGCCCGCAGGTGCCAAGTCGGCCCTAGGACCGGATGCCACCGGTGTGGGCTGGATCTACCAGTACGCCTTGGTGGACCGTACCGGTGGACATGATCTGTCCCAACTGCGGGCATTGCAGGACTGGTTCCTCAAGTTCGAACTCAAAACTCTGCCCAATGTCGCCGAAGTGGCCAGCGTGGGCGGCATGGTCAAGCAGTACCAGGTGGTACTGGATCCGCTCAAGCTCAATGGTTATGGCATTACCTTCGAACAGGTGCGCCAAGCTCTGATGAACGGCAACCAGGAAACAGGCGGCTCAGTGCTGGAACTGGCCGAGGCCGAGTACATGGTGAGGGTCAATGGCTACCTGCGGACACTTGACGATTTCCGGGCCATCCCACTATCTAGCCGCGGCGGCATTGCGGTTCGGCTTGGGGACGTGTCGACGGTGCAAGTCGGACCAGAAATGCGCCGTGGCGTAGCTGAGCTCGATGGAGAAGGAGAAGTGGCGGGGGGTGTCGTCTTGCTGCGTTCCGGCAAGAATGCCCAGGAAACCATCCGTGCCGTCAAAACCAAGCTGGCTGAACTACAAAAAAGCCTGCCACCGGGGGTGGAGGTTGTCACCACCTACGACCGCAGCGCACTGATCGAGCGGGCCATTGACAACCTCTCCGTCAAACTGCTGGAAGAGTTCGTCGTGGTGGCGCTGGTATGCGTGCTGTTTCTGGGCCACCTGCGATCTGCGCTGGTCGCCATCATCTCCTTGCCACTCGGCATCATGGCTGCCTTTGTGGTGATGCACCTCCAAGGCATCAACGCCAACATCATGTCCCTGGGCGGTATCGCCATTGCCATCGGCGCCATGGTCGATGCTGCCGTGGTCATGATCGAAAACGCCCACAAGAAGTTGGAGGCCTGGCAGCATTCCCATCCAGGCCAGATCTTGCAAGGACAAGAACGCTGGAGCGTCATCACCGAAGCGGCGGTTGAGGTAGGGCCGGCTTTGTTTTTCTCCTTGATGATCATCACCTTGTCGTTCATTCCGGTGTTCACGCTGGAAGCCCAAGAGGGTCGCCTGTTTGGTCCCTTGGCTTTCACCAAGACCTATGCCATGGCAGCGGCGGCTGGACTTTCGGTGACTTTGATCCCCATCCTGATGGGGTACTGGATCCGGGGGCACATCCCGGATGAGCAGCGCAATCCCATCACCCGGGCCCTGATCGCGGTGTACCGCCCCGCACTGGAGTGGGTGCTGCAGTGGCCCAAAGCCACTTTGGCTATTGCTGTTCTGGTCTTTGCCACCACGCTGTGGCCGGTCAGCCAGTTGGGCGGGGAGTTCCTGCCACCCTTGGACGAAGGGGATTTGCTCTACATGCCATCTGCCTTGCCGGGGCTCTCGGCGCAGAAAGCGTCTGAGCTGCTGCAGATCACCAACCGCATGATCAAAACTGTGCCCGAAGTTGAGCGCGTTTTTGGCAAAGCGGGCCGTGCGGAGACCGCCACGGACCCGGCGCCCATGGAGATGTTCGAGACCACCGTGCAGCTCAAACCACGTGACCAATGGCGTACCGGCATGACGCCGGAGAAACTGATCGAGGCACTGGACCAGGCCGTCAAAGTACCCGGACTGTCCAATATCTGGATCCCACCGATCCGCAACCGCATCGACATGCTCGCCACCGGTGTCAAAAGCCCCATTGGCGTCAAAGTCAACGGAACCGACCTGGCCACCATCGACCGCATCGCCAGCGAGATTGAACAGGTGGCCAAAGGGGTGCCCGGTGTGTCGAGTGCCTTGGCCGAACGCTTGACGGGAGGTCGTTACGTGGATGTTCAGATCGACCGAGTGGCGGCCGGGCGCTATGGCTTAAATATCAATGATGTGCAGGCTCTGATCTCTGGAGCCATTGGCGGGGAGAATGTTGCGGAAACCGTCGAAGGTTTGGCTCGCTTCCCCATCAATTTGCGCTATCCCAGAGAGTGGAGAGACACCCCCGAGAAACTGGCCCAACTTCCGATTCTGACGCCTTCGGGGCAGCAGATCACCCTGGGCACGGTCGCCAAAGTAAGGATCACTGATGGTCCGCCCATGCTCAAAACTGAAAATGCACGCCCCTCTAACTGGGTTTACGTGGATGTGCGCGGGCGAGATCTGGCTTCCGTCGCCAATGATTTGCGCCAGGCGGTGAGTCAGCAGGTAACGCTAGAGCCTGGCGTCAGCATCAACTATTCAGGACAGTTCGAGTTCCTAGAGCGTGCCAATGCCCGGCTCAAGGTGGTGGTGCCTGCCACTTTGCTCATCATCTTCGTGTTGCTGTACCTCACCTTTAACCGGTTGGACGAAGCCGCATTGATCATGGCCACACTGCCATTTGCGCTGACGGGTGGTGTCTGGTTTCTGTACCTGATGGGCTACCACCTGTCGGTCGCCACCGGCGTCGGGTTTATCGCGCTTGCCGGTGTAGCGGCCGAGTTTGGGGTGGTCATGCTGCTCTACCTCAAGCAAGCTTTGGCGGAACGGGAGCGTCAAGGCGAGGAGCTGGGAGTTGCCATGGTTCTGGATGCTATTCGCGAAGGAGCCGTGCTTCGGGTGCGTCCCAAGGCCATGACGGTGGCTGTGATCCTGGCGGGTTTGATTCCCATCGTGTGGGGCAGTGGTACTGGTTCGGAAGTGATGAGCAGGATTGCGGCACCCATGCTGGGAGGGATGATTACGGCGCCGTTGCTGTCGCTGTTCATCATCCCCGCGGCCTACCGATTGATGCGGGTTCGATCGACTGGATAGACCACCTCCACCCACATTAGCGGTGCGCGTGGCGGTGGTGAATATCCGGAAAATGCCCGTGACTGTGCTGGATTTCAGTGTGTTGATGCGCATGTGAATGGGGCTCCACTCCATCCCACTCGAAATCGTGACTGTGCTGGTGGTGTTCATCGTGCCGATGCTTGTGCCCATGGTTCAGCGCGGTGTGCTGATGCTCATGGACATGGCGTTCGGTGAGGTGCAACCAGACCCCCGCGGCCATCAGTCCTGTTGCCAGCCAAAACGCAAAGCTGGTGGGCTCCCCAAGCATCGCAATAGAGAGCGCTGCGCCCACAAAAGGTGCCGTCGAAAAGTAGGCGCCTGTGCGAGCGGTTCCCAACCCGCGCAGGGCCAAGACGAATAGCACCAGGCTCAGGCCATAGCCAAAAAAGCCGATCACCATGGCCGCTGAAATATGGCCTGCTGAGGGAAACTCTGCTCCCAACGACACGCCCAGGACGATGTTGACGCAGCCTGCTACCAGGCCTTTGCTGCCCGCAATAAAGAGCGCGTCGGACGCCGAGACTTTGCGCGTGAGGTTGTTGTCAATCGCCCATGCCATGCAGGCACCGACCAAGGCCAGCGGTCCAATGACAGAGGTAAGGGTTTCGATGCCGGACCACGCTAGTACCGCACCACCTAGAACGATCAGCAGCATGCCAAACACAATGCGACGATCTGTTTGCTCCCGAAACACCACCCACGCGAGTACTGCGGTGAGCACGGATTCCAGATTTAAGAAGAGTGAGGTTGTTGCTGCGGCAGTGTGCGCGAGCCCCACCATCAGTAGCAGTGGGCCAACTACACCTCCAAATGCGATTGCACCCAACAACCAAGGCCACTCCTGTCTAGGTAGACCGCTGGATTTCCATCCACGATCGCGAATCAAGCGGATCATGGCCAGACCCAATCCACTTCCCAAATAAAGCAGTCCAGCCAATAGAAACGGCGAGAAAGCGGAAAATCCCTCGCCGATCAGCTGTTTTGCGAACGGTGTGCTGGCCCCGAACAAAATTGCGGCCCCCAAAGCAGGTAGCGCGGCACGGTGTAGAAGGTTCATTCGTGTATTTTTCAATGCGTGTGATTCGGTCTGCTTCGGAAGGCGTCGTCTCAACCGAGATGGGTGTGGCGTTCGACTTTGGCTTCTGTCTCCATAGTAGCCAGACCTTGCATGATTCCGCAGGCATCAACCGCCTGCTCCGAGACACACCGCTGCCGAAGCGCACCCAATTGCTTTTTGAGATGGGTGAGTTCTCGAATCCGTTCATCGACGTGGGCAATGTGTTGGTCGAAGACCGCATTGATGGCGCCACAACCATCCGCAGGTTGGTCTGCCAGGTCAAGCAACGTATGGATTTCTTCCTGGCTCATGTCCAGTGCCCGGCAATTGCGTATGAAACGCAAGCGTTCAACGTGTTCAGGCCCATACACCCGGAAGTTGCCCGACGTGCGCGCCGGCTCGGGGAGCAGGCCCGCTTTCTCGTAATAGCGAACCGTTTCGACTGTGCATTGCGCCACCAGGGCTAATTCACCGATTTTCATGACGAACTCCTGAAATGTCTTGATTCTATAGTAACTTCAGGTTGTGTAATTGGGCAACTTCATTGGAAAAGCCCATGTCAGACGCCCACAAACACGATTCCCATGGTCACGACCACGACCATTCCCATAGCCACGCGCATGCAAGTGATTCCTGCTGTGCGCCCGCTGAACCCGCGCAATCGGCAGCCCCTGCCGCAGCTTGTTGCGGCACGCATGCTGCGCCGGACATTCAACCTTCGGCGCAACTCGGTAAACCATCGACTAGTGCTGATGGTGTTCAGACGCCCATTCGCATCATGCAAATGGACTGCCCCACAGAAGAGGGACTGTTGCGCAAGAAGCTGGGGGGCATGCCAGGTGTGACAGGGCTGGAGTTCAACCTGATGCAACGCGTACTGACGGTGACCCATGCTCCCAAGGAAATTGAACCGATTCTGGCCGCCGTGCGCTCGTTGGGTTTCACTCCCGAGATAGCCAACAGCGCGTCCTCTCAGGAGGAGCCCACGCCTGAACCCGTCAAACCTTGGTGGCCCTTGGCATTTGCCGGAGCAGCAGCAATTGCCTCGGAAGTAGTTGAATGGACTGGCTTGCCCACGTGGATGGCGGCAGTTTTGGCTCTGGTGGCTGTATTGGCCTGCGGAATCACCACTTATAAAAAGGGCTGGATTGCCATTCGCAATGGCAACCTCAACATCAACGCCTTGATGAGCATCGCTGTAACAGGCGCGCTCTTGCTGGGCCAGTGGCCCGAAGCGGCTATGGTGATGGTGTTGTTCACAATTGCGGAACTAATCGAGGCCAAGTCGCTGGATCGAGCCCGAAATGCCATTCGCGGATTGATGCAATTGACGCCGGAACGCGCGACAGTCTTGCAGGCAGACGGCAATTGGCAGGACGTGGCTGCCAAATCGGTTGCAGTGGACGCACGCGTCCGTATCAAACCGGGGGAGCGCATCGCACTGGACGGAAAAATCGTCAGCGGTCGCTCGGCTATCAACCAAGCTCCCATTACCGGTGAAAGCCTCCCTGTAGAAAAAGCCGAGGGTGACCCGGTGTTTGCCGGCACTATCAACGAATCGGGTTCGTTTGAGTACACAGTAACTGCTGCTGCCAATGACAGCACGCTGGCCCGAATCATCCACGCAGTGGAAGAGGCGCAAGGCGCGCGTGCGCCAACGCAGCGCTTTGTCGACCAATTCGCCCGAATCTACACACCAGTGGTATTCGCCATTGCCTTGGCGGTCGCCATCTTGCCGCCATTGCTGATGGGGGGAGATTGGTTCACCTGGATTTATAAGGCGCTGGTTTTGCTGGTGATTGCCTGCCCCTGTGCCCTGGTCATCTCCACCCCGGTGACCATCGTCAGTGGACTGGCTGCTGCGGCACGCCAGGGCATTCTTGTGAAAGGTGGCGTCTATCTGGAAGAAGGACGCAAGCTGAAGTGGCTAGCGCTCGACAAGACTGGAACCATCACGCACGGTAAGCCTGCGCAGACGGACTTTGTGGTGCTCAGTGGGATGAATGAGACCGAGTTGCGCAGTCTGGCAGCCAGCCTGGCCGGTCGCTCGGATCACCCAGTGTCCAAAGCGATCACCGAGGCCGCTAAGCGCGACAACGTTGCCCTGCGCAATGTTGATGCATTTGAAGCCCTGCCTGGACGTGGCACCAAGGGCGTCATCGACGGAATGCCCTTCTATTTGGGCAATCACCGCCTGATCCACGAGCAAGGTCGCTGCTCCGACGCACTGGAAGCCCGTTTGTCGGCCCTGGAAGAGCAAGGCAAGACGGTCATTCTTCTGGCTGATGAGCATGAAGTGCACGGCATGTTTGCTGTGGCCGATACGGTCAAAGTCAGCAGCCGGCAAGCCATTGCCGAATTGCATGACTTGGGCATCAAGACGGTCATGCTGACTGGAGACAACGCCCACACCGCCAAAGCCATTGCCGCCCAAGTCGGAATATATGAAGCACGTGGCGATCTACTGCCTGAAGACAAACTCAAAGCCATAGAAAGCAAGGTCGGTCTGGGTGGTTCCATCGGGATGGTGGGAGACGGCATCAACGATGCGCCAGCTTTGGCCAGAGCAGACATTGGCTTTGCGATGGGCGCAGCTGGTACTGGTACGGCCATTGAAACCGCTGACGTGGCTCTGATGGACGATGACCTGCGCAAACTTCCTCGTTTTATTCGCCTGTCGCGACACACCCATGCAGTGCTTGTACAGAACATTGTTTTGGCACTGGGCATCAAGGCTGTTTTCCTGGTGTTGACGCTTACCGGTGCAGGCACGATGTGGATGGCCGTATTCGCCGATGTCGGGGCCAGTTTGCTGGTCGTCGGCAACGGCCTACGCTTACTGCGTAAGTAGAGACAAAGGAGCGCAAATCATGTCCATGAACAGAAGAACAGCGCTGATAGCGCCTTTGGCTACCGCAGTGGGATTCAGCGGTCTATCAGGATGCGCTCTGAGCGACAACGCACCAGACTCCAGCTTTTTGTTGTTGGACGGCAGCTACACCAATATGGGCACGCTCAAAGGCAAAGTCCTACTGATCAACTTTTGGGCCACAACCTGCACAACCTGCGTGAAGGAAATGCCTGAAATTGTGAACACATACATCAAGTTCCAAAGCAAAGGATTTGAAACGGTCGCAGTTGCCATGCAATACGACCCGGTGAACTGGGTCGTCAACTTCACCAAAACCCGCCAGCTGCCATTCAAAGTCGCCCTGGACAACACGGGCGAAAACGCGAAGCAATGGGGGGATATCAAGATCACTCCAACGACCTTTATTGTGGACAAGCAAGGCAAGATCGTGAAGAAGTATGTCGGTGCACCAGATTTTGTTGCACTCCATGCATTGTTGGAAAACTTGTTGTCTGAAGGATGAAGGCGGCAAGCGCTGGCTCAGATATTGATCATCAAACCTACATTCCCACATAGAGGTTCAACATGGAAACGCCTAAACCAGAGACCACCAGAAACAGTATTGACGTGTTCGAGCATTTGTTGACGAGGGCACGAAACACGTCTATGGACCAACTTGAGCAGCGTTGGCATCTGCTGGAAGCTGCGCATATTGTTGGACAAACCCGCTTTGAACCTCATTTGAGGGTGCACGTTGCGATGCTGAATCTGGCTTGGCAATCGAAAGACCTCCCGGAGGTGGCAGGTCAATTGCTCAGAATCGCGCTGGTTCCTTTGGGGCATTTAATCGGGCGCCTACCGATTGGGAATCCCGGTCGCGCAAATGTCAGTGCATTTGAGCCGATGCAACCATCTTCCAAAATATTGCAGACGATCGCAGAATCACGCCAGTCGTTGTGAGACTAGAAACTCAAATGAGCCCCTCCTCAAGGACTTCTATCAAGCGTCTTGTTTTTGTTGCATTGTTGGCTTTCCAGATGTTCGGAGCTACGTCGATTCGAGCACAGGTTATGGTCGATGACGCTTGGGTAAGAGCGACAGTACGCGGCCAACAAGCAACAGGCGCATTTATGCGTATTTCGACGAAAAAGGATGTGAAGCTAGTTGAAGCACGAACGCCAAACGCAGGGTTTGTGGAGGTTCATCAGATGCTTTTGGAGCAAGGGGTCATGTCCATGCGACCCGTGAAGGGGCTCTTGATTCGTGCTGGCGAACCTGTGGAGTTCAAGTCAGGCGGTTATCACTTCATGCTCATGGATCTCAAGCAACCAGTACGAGCTGGCTTTGAGTCACAAATAACTCTGGTGTTTGAAAGCAGCGACGGGAAACGTGAATCCGTATACGTTCATGCCCCGATAGCAAACTCATCCCCACACGAAAAAAAATAGCCGCAAAAAACCCCCGCTGCAGATTTGCTCTCCCATTCCTTCAGTAAGCAAGAAATGCGACCAAGAGGGCACAAAGGCACTGGCACCCAAAATCCTCAAAGGCAATTGGCTATCCCAGTACACCCTCGTAAATGATCTTCCATGCTTCTGAGCGTTTCTGCCAGTACTGCCTGACCGTGCGTCCAGTACGCTCGCCCTGCACCAGTTCTCCGAAGGTAGCCACCAAAATCTCAGCCTCATCCGTCCAGCGGATCAGCGACACGTCGTTGAGTTGAATCGGTTTTCGGCCAAGCTTGACCATTTCAGCGTGCACACCCTTGCCAAATGCATTCAGATCTTTGCCATCCGCACTAAAGTCGCTGGCGTAGTACTTCAGAATCTCACTCACATTCCCAGAGCTTTTGGCAGAGGCCCAGCTCAGCAAAGTACCTTCCAACTGTTGGCGTTCAGACTGGAGATCAGTGGGCCGAACCCACTTAAAGTTTTTGCCAATCAAGACCGGGGTAGTTCGAATTTCCACAGTCCTAATAATGCGATCCAGATCAGGATTGGCCATCGCTACGCAGCCCTCAGTCGCCTGGGGCTCTCGTGTGAACTGGCTCGATGGATTTCCATGAAGCCAAATGCCACTGCCAGTCTTTCCTCTTCGCATATCCAATACGTTGGGATAGCTGACGGGCAGTGCTCCCGTCCCATACAGATCGGGAAGGCTTTTGGGATCTAGGCTGCTGGTAATGAAATAAACCCCCAGTGGGGTGCGCAAATCGCCCTCAACACTTTTACCTACACCCGCCTTACCAACGGAGATGTAGTAGTCGGCCAGCAAACGGATTCTTCTGCCAGAGTTCTCAAAAAGATACAGCCGAGCTTTGGCGGTGTCCACGGCGATCGCATGCTTATTTCGCTTGGATAGGCCAACAAACTGCGCGGGAATTGAGTCAACTGGGGGCCGCTGCTGCAATGCAGCTATACGCAACTGTGACTCTGTTCTCAAAGCTTGCAGGTTTTTTGCCGCAGCCTGCTCCAGAACATCGGGAACATCACCAATCTGGCGAATAGGACGCGACTGTGTGGATAGCAGATCCCCATAAACCAGCTGGGCCAACTGAAAGTGCGGATACTCATTCACCAGCGCCCCCGCCTTGGCCAGAGCCTCGCGGGTGTTCGCTTTCCCAATCAGGCGGTAGATTTCTATGAGACGTGCTTCTGCAATGCCGTCCGAACTGGCTGGCTTTGTCGGTTGTGAGGCGCTGGATTTGATCCTTGACTGTGCAGATACTTGCACCGCGCTCATCAGACAGACCATCAAAATAATGAACTGCTTGAAAGATGTGTCAAAGCGCATAAGCAGTCCAATCAGCTGACCTTCAGCAATTCTTGAATGTCATCTTTAAGCACACTTGCCTCGGTTCCATACTGAGAAAACAACCGTACCTGCCCCTGAGTGTCAAAAATGAACTTTCCTGCCGAGTGGTCCATGCTGTAAGAGGTCGGTGTTTTTCCCTCGACTTTCTTGTAATAAAGCTTGAACTCCGCAGCCAAAGAAGGTAGCTCAGCCGGCTCCGGCCGCAGTGCCAGAAAAGTCGGATCGAAATTTGACATGTACTCTTTAAGGAGTGGCAGGGTGTCGCGCTCAGGATCCACCGTGATGAACACTACTTGCAGCGCATCACCTTGCTCGCCAAGAAGTCGCTTCACTTCCGCCATCGTGGTCATAGACGTCGGGCAAACATCCGGGCATTGGGTGAATCCAAAAAATACGACCGTAACCTTGCCCCGAAACTCCGCGAGTCCCCTGACTTTGCCGTTGTGGTCTTGCAGGTGAAAGTCCTGTGCGTATTTCGCCCCTGTGATGTCCGTGTTCTTGAAGGTCTGTGCTTCGGGGGTGCAAGCAATTAATGCAGGCGATACCAAGCCCACAAACAGCCCTCCCAACATCATTCGTCGTGCAATGTCGGTGTGCTCATGTCCATTGTGAGTGTTCATCATCGCTGGCTCACTTCTTAGTTTTGGCCAGCTCTTCAGCCACCAATGCCTGCAATTGCTCAGGACCAAAACTGGGCAGGCCTCGACCGTTCACAAAAAACGTTGGTGTCTTCGTGACCTCCAATGCGGTCAAGTCCTGTATGTCCTGTGCCAACAAAGCCTCAATTTCGCTGGACTTTGCATCAATCAGGGCTTTTTGAATGTCCAATCCGGCTTTTTCAGCAGCTTGGTAGGCCACTTCCAGATTGGGCTTTCCGTGATCCGCCCACATGGGTTGCGCTGCCAGGACCATTTCCAAAACAGGTAAGTATTTGTCCTGCTTCTTGGCCGCTTCTAAAAGCTTGACGACTTGATCGGATCCTTGATGAAACGGCGCATACCGCAGCACCAAACGAATGTCGCTGGGGTGTTTGCGCATCAGGTCTTTCACCAGTGGGTAAAAAGCTCTGCATGTCTCACACGCGGGATCAAAGAATTCGACGATCGTCACGGGAGCGTTCACAGGCCCAAGCACCGTAGAGTTGGGACGAATCAGCCTACTTGCCGCTTGGCTCACTTTGTCCATTTGGGAGTTCTGGACACGCTGCTGGTAGACGTACATACCGAACGCAAAGAAGGCTGCAACGATACCCACGAGAATTGCAACGGTTAGTTTTTTTGATTTCATTTGGAAGTTTTCTTGAGATAAAAGGCGAGCAAAACGGTGATGAGAAGAAAGGCAACCAAGGAGAGCCAAGGGATTTGGAGACCGTTCAGGATGTCAAGCTTTTGATTTGCGCACGAGACTCCAGCACCGCAGGGAATCCAAGCCTTTGGAATCCAACCGGCCACGAGCAGCGTGTGATAGGCGGATATCAGGGTCCCGGCCAATGCCAAAGGAAAGGCATAAACGGCACCCTGGCGATCGTTGCTGTAACTAGCAATGCCCAGAACCACAGCCAAGGGGAACATCGCGATACGCTGATACCAACACAAAGTACAGGGCGTCATCAGCATCACTTCGCCAATGAAAAGAGCCCCGGCTGTCGACAACATTGCGAGCAGCCATGCGGTCAAAAGTAGTAGCCAAGTGGACTTCATTGGCTCTCCTCACGTAGACCTGTAGCTTTGCGCTTTGAAATGGCGATTGACAGCCCAACCCAAGCGATCATGGCGCAGACAATAAATACGTCCGCCAAGTTAAACGCTGGCCAGTGGAGCGATCTCCAATGGACATCCAGAAAATCGACGACGGCGCCTGTCTGGACACGATCAATCAGGTTCCCACCACCACCTGCGACAACTCCAGCACCTATCCAACGCTCAGCGGGGTCGATTTTTTTGAGTAGACATAGCACCGTTATTGGCACCACCACGAGCACACTGAGAGAGATGAAAAACCAACGCTGCCAGCCACCTGCATCGGCGAGGATGGAAAACGCCGCCCCAGTATTGAGAAGATGTACGAAGTTAAACCACGAAGTGACTTCAATCGATTCCCCTAACGGGATGATTGAAGCAAAGAAATTTTTGGTGATTTGATCTAACAAGATCAACATCAGAACAACTACGACCCAGACCCAACGCGGGTATACGCGCCAAAAAGCTTGCGCCACAAACAACTCCTCCAACAGGCTTCAATCACAATCGGCGAAATCGCCAGATCAAGAATCCAGGGGAAGAAAAGTTACGTTACGCGGACCGGTAAGGAACCGATCTGTGCTTCAACTGAGACGCCCCTGGTTAAACCAGGGAAACCCATTGCGGGCGTTCGGGTAAGTCTTGGTAGTGGGCTAAGTACGAAGCGGCTTTGACAACGATCCGCACGGGTTCTGCAATTAGTCGCAAAGTTTGCGACGAGCTTTGAAACGCTACGGAACAATTCGCATGGCAAACGCCGCAGTCGTTTTCAAGAGATCCAACTTCGGAGGAAACAACACCATCACCACCCGAGATAGAACCGGAGTGTTTGTGAGTGTGATGACCAATATGTCGGATTGAAGACTTGCTCTCGTGCTGGCAATAGGTACTCACTGCAGCCCATGTCAGCTGCATAGGCATAAGCACCAATAGAAAGACCAGAAGCCAGCGTCGCATGCCTGTGAGTTTAGCAGCTACAGAAGCAAGTAAACAACGCAGAAAGCCACCAGAGGGCCTATGGTTACCCCGTGTGTTTGGTAGAAAAAACATCACGTTTTAAAAGAAGTGACGTACAACACGAGCATCAAACAGACTTGCAGAACATCGACTTCAACAGCCGGCGACGGGTACGCTCAATACTTTAGCGCCGTACTCTTGCCCCAGAACACCCGATACGCAAATACCGTGTAACCGATGATGACCGGCAACACCACCACCGTGCCGTAAAAGATGACCAGCAAGGCCTCGGGCGCGCTGGCGGCATTCCAGATGGTCAGCTTATCCACCACCAACCACGGAAACAGGCTGTATGCGAGGCCGTAGAAGGCCAACAAAAAAATCCCGACGGTGCTGGCAGGGGTCTCCTCGTTTTCAGTGCAATAAGTGACGGTACGAAAAGCTAGCACTGGCGCGGAGGTGGTGTTGGTAGATCGTTGATTTCATTGACTTTCCTGTTCACTTTCAAATCTGCGAT
>JAIXVK010000535.1 GCA_027483085.1 Comamonadaceae bacterium
AACGCCCGCGGCCTTGAGCTTGTCTTCGTAATCCTGCCACAGGCGAGTCTGCTGGGAACCCAAAAAATACAGGTAGTCCCAGGTGTAAATGCCGGTGTCATGGCCGTCAGAAAAACGGGGCTGCACTGCGTAGTTGCCCACTTGCTCCAGCGCTTCCAGCGTGACATCGCGCTTGCCGGTTTGCAGCGTTTCTTGCCCCGGCCCGTGACCCTGCACCTCAGCAGACGGCGAGTAAACGCGCATCAGCTCAAACGGAATGCGAAAACGCGCCCCATCCGAGAAGCCCACCTCCAGCACACGGCTCTGGCCGTGCACTGTGAGGTCTTGCGGGGTAGGCGCGCCAGCGGTCAAACCTGCCATAACGCCCCCTTACACCAGCACGCGCTCAATGCCACCGGCATTGGCGGTTTGCACGTACTCGGGCAACCATTCCTTGCCCAGAATCTGGTTGGCCATTTCGACCACGATGTAGTCGGCCTCCAGCAAGCCGTTGTTCAGGTCGTTGCCATAACGGCTCAGGCCTTGCAAGCAGCTCGGGCAGCTGGTCAGAATCTTGACGTTACCTTCTGCTTTGGATGCTTGCCCTTCGGGCGCAGTCAGGGCTCGCAATGCAGTTTCGCCCTTGCGCAACTCCTCTTCCTTGCGGAAGCGGATCTGGGTGGAAATGTCCGGGCGGGTCACGCCCAGCGTGCCGGACTCGCCGCAGCAGCGGTCGTTCTTCAAGACAGCATCACCCACAAGCGCCTTGACCGTTTTCATCGGGTCCTGCAGCTTCATCGGGCTGTGGCAGGGGTCGTGGTACAGATAGCCGGCACCCGCGCCACCCTCCGGAACCAGGGTAATGCCCTTCTCGAGCAGGTACTCGTGGATATCGATGATGCGGCTGCCGGGGAAGATTTTGTCGAACTCGTAGCCCTGCAACTGGTCGTAACAGGTACCGCAGCTCACCACCACCGTCTTGATGTCCAGGTAGTTCAAGGTGTTGGCCACCCGGTGGAACAGCACCCGGTTATCGGTGATCATCTTCTCGGCTTTGTCCGCCTGGCCGGAACCACGCTGGGGGTAGCCGCAGCACAGGTAACCCGGCGGCAGCACGGTTTGCACGCCGGCATGCCAGAGCATGGCTTGGGTCGCCAAGCCCACCTGGCTGAACAAGCGCTCAGAACCGCAGCCGGGGAAGTAGAACACCGCCTCGGTCTCTGAAGTGGTGGACTTCGGGTTGCGGATGATGGGCACGTAATCCGCATCTTCAATATCCAGCAAGGCGCGGGCGGTCTTTTTAGGCAGGCCACCGGGCATCTTCTTGTTGATGAAGTGGATCACCTGCTCTTTGATGGGCGCAGTACCCACGGTGGCCGGCGGCTTGGCGGTCTGCTTTTTGGCAGCCAGGCGCAAGACCTGGTTGGCCAAGCGTTGCGCCTTGAAGCCCACGCCCACCATGGCCGAGCGCATCAGCTTGATGGTCTCGGGGTTGGTCGCGTTCAAGAAGAACATGGCGGCCGCATTGCCGGGGCGGAAGGACTTCTGCCCCATCTTGCGCAACAAGTTGCGCATGTTCATGGTCACGTCGCCAAAATCGATCTTCACCGGGCAGGGCGATTCGCACTTGTGGCAGACCGTGCAGTGGTCGGCCACGTCTTCAAACTCTTCCCAGTGCTTGACGCTGATGCCGCGACGGGTCTGCTCCTCATAAAGGAAGGCTTCGACCAGCAATGAGGTAGCCAGAATTTTGTTGCGCGGGCTGTAGAGCAGGTTAGCGCGTGGCACGTGGGTGGCGCACACCGGTTTGCACTTGCCGCAGCGCAGGCAGTCTTTGACCGAATCGGCAATCGCACCAATATCGCTCTGCTGCATGATCAAAGACTCGTGCCCCATCAGGCCGAACGACGGCGTGTAGGCATTGGTCAAATCGGCATAGATCGCCGAGCCATCTGCGGTCAAATGTGGTGCGAACCCGCTACCAGGCTGCGCGGGCAGCTCCTGATTCCGTAGCAACTTGCCTTTGTTGAAGCGGCCTTCAGGGTCCACTTTGGCCTTGTAGGCAATAAATGGTGCCAGCTCGGCTTCGCTCAAAAACTCCAGCTTGGTGATACCAATGCCGTGCTCGCCGGAGATCACGCCGTCCAGGCTACGGGCCAACGCCATGATGCGTTTGACTGCACCGTGGGCGGCTTGCAGCATGTCGTAATCATCGCTGTTAACCGGGATGTTGGTGTGCACATTGCCGTCGCCGGCGTGCATGTGCAAAGCCACCCAGACGCGGCCTTTGAGCACGCGCTTGTGGATGGCGGTGCACTCCGCGAGGATGGCGTCGAATGCAGCACCCGTAAATATCGCTTGCAGCGGCGTGCGGATCTGTGTCTTCCAGCTGGCGCGCAGGCGGTGGTCTTGCAACTCGGGGAACAGTGTCTCGACCCCATCCAGCCAGCCTTGCCACTCGCCACGCACCTGTGCCACCAAGTCCAGCGCCTGGGCAACCCGGTCTTCGAGCAGCTCGGCCGATGGAATGTCATTGGCGTCGTCGGTCTTGCCCAAAGGCAGGTCGCTGCGCTCAAAGAAAGCGGTCAGCGCATCGCACAGGGCCAGCTTGTTTTGCAGGCTCAGCTCAATGTTGATGCGCTCGATGCCGTCGGTGTACTCGGCCATACGGGGCAGCGGGATCACCACGTCTTCGTTGATCTTGAAGGCGTTGGTGTGCTTGCTGATGGCAGCAGTGCGTTTGCGGTCCAGCCAGAACTTTTTGCGGGCCTCGGGGCTGATGGCTACAAAGCCTTCGCCACTGCGGCCGTTAGCAAGGCGCACCACTTCACTGGTGACGCGGGCCACATCGTCGGCGTTGTCGCCGGCAATGTCACCGAACAACACCATCTTGGGGAAGCCGCCGCGCTTGCTCTTGGTGGCGTAGCCCACCGCTTTCAGGTAACGGTCGTCCAAGTGCTCCAGGCCGGCCAGCAGCACGCCGCTGCGCTTTTGCTCGGCGAACATGAAGTCCTTGATATCCACAATGCTAGGCACCGCGTCCTTGGCATTGCCGAAGAACTCCAGGCACACCGTGCGGGTGTGAGCAGGCATCTTGTGCACCACCCAGCGCGCGCTGGTGATCAGGCCATCAGTGCCCTCTTTCTGGATGCCGGGCAAGCCGCTCAGGAACTTGTCGGTGACATCTTTGCCCAAACCTTCTTTGCGGAAGGTGGCTCCGGGAATGTCCAAGCGCTCTTTGCGGATCGGCGTCTTGCCGTCGGCCTTGTAGTACTGCAGCTCAAAGCTGGCCACATCCACGTCATGGATCTTGCCCATGTTGTGGTTGATACGGGTCACTTCCAGCCACTCGGCCTGCGGCGTCACCATGCGCCAGCTGGCCAGGTTGTCCAGCGCAGTGCCCCACAGCACGGCTTTTTTGCCGCCCGCGTTCATGGCAATGTTGCCGCCAATGCACGAGGCTTCAGCAGACGTCGGGTCCACCGCAAACACATAGCCGCCGCGCTCGGCGGCATCGGCCACCCGCTGGGTGACCACACCGGCTTCCGACCACACGGTGGCTACGTCGCGATCCAAACCGGGGAGGCGTTTCATCTCCACCTCGGTCATGGCTTCGAGCTTTTCAGTGTTGATGACCACGCTCTTCCAGGTCAGCGGAATCGCGCCGCCGGTGTAACCCGTGCCGCCCCCGCGAGGAATGATGGTCAGCCCCAGCTCAATACAGCCTTTGACCAAACGGGCCATTTCCTCTTCCGAGTCTGGGCACAGCACCACAAAGGGATACTCCACACGCCAGTCGGTCGCGTCGGTCACATGGCTTACACGGCTCAGACCGTCAAACTTGACGTTGTCTTTGGCGGTGAGCTTATAGAGCAGCTTCTGGGTCTTTTTGCGCAGGGCAGCTACTTCCACAAAGGCTGCGTCAAACGCTTTGACGGCCGCCCGGGCAGCTACCAGTAGCTGGCCGACCATGGCGTCCCGCTCGGGGTCGGCCTCAGGCGTGCGGCGCTTCTCGACTTCCGAGAGGCGGTGGTTCAACGCATCGACCAACTGGCCGCGGCGCTTGGGGTTATCGAGCAGATCGTCCTGCAGGTAGGGATTGCGCTGCACCACCCAGACATC
>JAIXVK010000545.1 GCA_027483085.1 Comamonadaceae bacterium
GCCTCGTGCGGGTCGCTGAAAACGGTCACTTTGAAGCCTTTGCGTGTGAGTACCCGGTTCACCAGAAACACCAGGGCCTGATCGTCGTCCACATACATCACGTGTTTGCCACGGCCTTCGACCACCTGCACCGGCTCGGGCTCCACGGTGGGGAGTGGCTTGGCGCCTGTGGCCGGGAAATACAGCGTGAACACGCTGCCTTGCCCCGGCGCGCTTTGCACATCAATGCCACCTTGGTGGGTTTGCATGATGCCGTGCACCACAGCCAGCCCGAGACCTGTGCCCTGGCCGACTTGGCGGGTGGTGAAAAAGGGCTCAAAAATACGCTCGATCGTTTCCTGCGCCATGCCACTGCCGGTATCACGCACCCGCAAGGTCACGTAGCGCCCTGGCGGCACGCCAATACGGTCGTTGAAAGGCAGCGACAGTTCGGTGGTCCCGAGTTCAATCGTCACCGAGCCTTTGTGCTGGCCTACGGCCAAAATCGCGTTGGTGCACAAATTCAGCAGTGCCTGCTCGACCTGCGTTGCATCGGCCAGCACCAGCGGGCAGCCCTCGCTGATCGAGACCCGCAGGTCCACCCCCGGCGGGATGGCAACCCGCACCAAGCGTTGGGTTTCCTGAATGACCTCTTTGAGTTGCAGCGGAACCCGTTTGGGGGGCTCGTTGCGGCTGAAGGTCAAGATCTGGCGCACCAGATCGCGCGCACGGCGGCCGGCTTTGTCGATTTCTTCCAGGCTGACCAGCGCGTGCGACCCCGTCGGGGTGTCTTGCTTGGCCAAGTCCACATTGCCCAGAATCGCGCTCAAGATGTTGTTGAAATCATGGGCAATACCGCCGGCCATGGTGCCCATCGCCTGCATTTTTTGCGACTCGCGCAACTGGGTTTCCAGCGCAATACGCTGCGCCTCGGCCAGCTTCTTGGCGGTCAGGTCGCGGGCAAAAATAGTGGTGATGGAGCCCTGCCCGCCGGGCTGTCCGCGCAAGGCAATCGCGTTGGGATCGTCCGCTCGGAAAGGGGTGCGGGTGCGCAAGCGGCGCTCGAGAGATACGCTGATCTCCACGTAAATCTGTTTGCCTGACAGCGTAGTGGCGGTGAATTCACCCAGCATGGCTTGGGCCGATACATTGCCACTGCTCAGCGCCTTTTCGACATCCGGCAAAAAGCGTCCTAGGCTGGTGCCGAAGGCTTGCTCCACAGGGCATTCAAACAGCGCCGTAGCAGCGGGGTTGAAGACCGTGATCAGCTGCTTGTCGTCAATACACAAAATGGCATCGAGCGACGAGTTGATGATGGCCGCCATGCGGTTTTCACTGAGCAGCAGGTCTTCATTGCGCTGGCGCAGAACTGCCGCGCTCTCCAGTAGCGCGTGGCGCTGTGTGAGCAAGGGGCCTTGGTCGATGATGGCGCAGCTGAAGTGGGCCAGATCGTCACTGGGGTTCTCAATGCGGGCAATGTGCAGATCGCCGGTGAAAGTGCCTTTAGTGCCGGCAAAAAATTGCACTTCGTTGACCTCTGCCGTGCCTTCCTGGCGCGCACTCGAAAACGCCACGGCCACTTCATCTGTGTGTTCAGGCCCTACAAAAGGCAGCAAAAAGTTCAGCGGCGGGTCGCTCTCCAGCGGCTGAAACAGGCGCAGTGCCATGGCGTTGCTGGCGAGTACCAAGCCGCCCTCGTCGACCACCATCAGTGCCAATGGCACGCTGGAGAACAGGGTGGCAAAACGCTCCGAGGCTCCTTCGGCCTCTTGCTGCGAGTAGCGCAGGGCCTTGTTCTGGATTTCGAGTTCTGCCTGGTACTTGCGCAAGTCCTCGATCATTTGCGATGGCGCATAGCCATCAATGATGACGTGCTGGGCATTCGGGCCGCTGGACAGCGGACCGCCCACCCGGCGGACATTGAAGTGCGGCCGGGGCTTCCGGGACAAAGCGCTCATCAGCGGCGAACGACCTGATCGCCCGGTGCGTAGTCAGCCGCCTTCAGGGGGCTGTTGGCCGCGATGTAGGCCCGCAAGACGTCTGCATCCACAAAGCCGGTGTCTCTGTAGCTCGGATGTGCGGTGACTTTGGGGTAGCCATCGCCGCCCGAGGCCACAAAGTTGTTGATGGCAAGACGGTAGGTGGCGGCCGGGTCGATCGGCTTGCCACCCACGCTGGCTTTGACCACCACGCCCTTTTCAATCTCCAGGCGAATGCCTGCGAATTGTGGGAATGCTCCCGAACCTACGGTCATTTTGGCCACGGCAGCCAGGTAGTCCAGCGCCTCTTTGCCACTGAAGTCCACTAGAGCGATGGTGTTGCCAAAGGGGTGCACCGTCAGCACATCCTTGTAGGTGATTTTTCCGGCAGGCAGCGAGTCGCGCACGCCGCCCGCATTCACCACGGCAAAGTCGGCCTTGGTTTTTTCCATCATGGAGCGGCCGATCATGACGCCCAGCGCTGCAGGTTGGGCGCGGACTACGGTGCGGTCACCTTCCAGCCGGGCATCGCTGCTGCCGACTTCGACCATCAGTTTCTGCTGGCCGAACTCTTGGAAGGGTTTGAGCAATTGCAGCATTTCGGGGGATTCGGCAATCTCCGGGCCGTAGTTCACCAGTGTGGTTTTCCCGTCGGCCCCTTTGACGGGCCTTTTCAGGTTGATGGGTACCAGCGTGTACTTCACCAGCTTGAACTCGCCGTTTTTGAAAGTGAAGTCGGCGCGCCCGATATATTTGCCCCATTCATGGGCTTGCATGATCCAGGTGCCGTTCTGCTGGTCGGGCTTGCAGGCACTGCCGGGCACATAGGCGCGGTCGAGCACGTTCTCGGCCTTCATGCATGCGGGGTTTTGGGTGTGGCCGCCCACCACCATGTCCAAGCCCTTGACGGCACGGGCCAGCTCCACATCACCCGGTGCTTGGGTGCCGTGCATGCCGTTTTCGTAGTGCCCCATGTGGGTGGCTGCGATCACGATATCTGCTTTGCTGCGGAGCTCGGGCACCACCTTGGCAGCTTCTGTCTGAACACTGCGGAACTCGACGTTGCGGATGTTGTCGGGGTGCACCATCTTTTGGGTGTCTTCGGTAGTCAGCCCCATGACCGCAACCCGCACGCCACCCAAGTTGAAAATCTTGTAGGGCTCAAACATGCGCTTGCCATCGCGGTAGATGTTGGCCGACAGCATCGGGAAGGTGGCCAGCGCGCGCTGCATTTGCAGGACCACGGGCGGCTTATCGAATTCGTGGTTGCCCACGGCCATCGCGTCATAGCCCAGCAGGTTCATGCCCCGGAAGTCCGGCACGGCATCTTGCAGGTCGGACTCGGGCACGCCGGTGTTCACATCGCCGCCATCCAGCAGTAAGCTGTAACCGCCGGCGGCAGCCACTTCTTGGCGAATTTGGTCCACCACGGTTTTACGGGCTGCCATGCCGTATTCGCCATCGCGGTTCTTCCAGAAACGGCCATGGTGGTCGTTGGTGTGAAGGATGGTGATGGCGTATTCCACATCCGCTTTGGGGCCGCCCGAAGGCAGGCCTGCACAGCCCGCCAGAACCAGGGCGCTGCACAAGGGAATCAGTCGGAAACAAAGCTGCATGGGAGGCCTATCGGATGGGTGAATTGCGGATCTTGTTTATATCAAACTCAGTCACCGGCGC
>JAIXVK010000365.1 GCA_027483085.1 Comamonadaceae bacterium
GTAATCAAACGCAGCGCCCACCCCAATCATCACCGCCTGAATGCGACCGCGGTGCGCAGCCATCCATAGCTCCTGCTTGGGGCAACCCAAGCTCACCCACACCGTGCCCGCGCCCGATGCGTTGATGCGCTCTACCACCGCTGCATCTTCTGCGGCGGTGAGTGTGCGAAACGGCGGCGAATACGCCCCCGCCACTCGCAGTGCCGGGTAAGTCGCTGCCAGCTTGGCCTGCAAAATGGTGAGCGTTTCCTCGGTGCCGCCGTACAGGTAAATCGACTCGTTGCGCCCGGCCGCCTCTGCACAGTATTTCCACATCAGGTCCGGCCCGTTGATGCGCTGCTGGCTTGCAAACCCCAGCTTGCGCATCATCCAGGCGACCGGCGCCCCATCGGGTGTTGCCATATCGGCTTGCGCCACCACAGCGCCAAACGCCGGGTCTTGCCCCGCAGTCACCACCGAGTGCGCGTTGCAAATGCAGACATAGCGGCTTTCGTGCTCGACAGACCAATGTGCCACACGGGAAATGACTTCCTCCCAAGTTAAAACATCAATAGATGCTGTCAACACTGGCGTTGTCTTGCGATTTAGAGTCATAAATTAAGGTCGTACCAATAACAGCACTCAAGCGAAAAGATTTCAAATTAAAAAGGTGCTAAACGGTGCATGCCGGTCATTTTTGCTTGCCCAAACTACCAGTAGCACCCGTTTTCCACTTTTTCAGCATTCGCTGGCCTATCGTCGGCGGTCGGCCTTACCCAGTAGTCGTTATAGAGTTTGGAAATCACAGGGTGGTGATCCCACCGATTACCTTTGATGCCAAAAAGAATTTGGGTTGGCCCGCCCATGTGCACAGCTTGCCTACCCATGCGTTTGATATGAGCAGCAAGGGGAAAACCATACGCACCGCAGCCCAGGATGGCAACATCGAAATCTTTGGAATCGATTTGCGACTTCATGAAGTCCAAAGCTTCAAACCAGGTGGCAAACCCCCCATTCCCACCAGCCACTGTTTGCACTGCTTTGATGGTCTGAAGGCTTTGGAATTCAGGCAGCACACGTTGGTCTTGGAATAGAAAAGCCCGTCTCTCAAAATACTGGTGCTCGATAGTTCGATTGAAGGGATGAATCACCAATACCTTCTTGCCTGTCAACGTTTCCGACCAAGGGTTTTTGGATAAATACGGCTCTAAGCATTTCAAATCCACACGGTGCGCATTTGGGAATTTTTTTTCCAACAGCCTCTCCTCAGCGCGCCAAGACCCCAATACATCAAGAAGTCTCATGTCTTCCACCATCATTGAGGAGAAGACGTCCAGACTGTGTTCACTCACCGAAAAAAAGCCCGCATTGTTTTTCATGTCGGTAAAAACACGTTTGCGGAAAATGGGCTTCAGCACCGAGGGCGTCAGGGGGTACAGAACCCCTTTGATCTCCACTGATCCAAAGCGGGCAATCATGGCGGGGCGGCGACTTTCCAGCGCGGCTCGTATTACCTGACCTCCGGCCTCATCAGCTAAGGGCGCTCTGTAAAACAATTGCTTCAGAATAGAGTGAATATTCACGTGTGTTCTCGATGATTCGCAGGTACTTTGCTTGGGTTGCCGGTCAATCAAGACAGTTGTGTTGCTCGCTGTGATGTTTTTGACACGATGTCAACAAAATTCTGAGCAAACTCGACACGCTTGAGGCGGTAGGCTTCGGTAGCCAGTTGCTCTGTTGCTGTGCGATGGCTTGGGTCATACTGGTCCCAGAAACTTCCCAAGCACTCGGCAATGGACTCGGGTTGCGAAGGGTTAAAAAACGATGCATCGGTGGTGGCTTGCTCCAGATGCACGCTAATGTTGGACAGCAACAGGGGAACCCCCATCGCCTTGGCTTCTTCGACCGTGGTGCTCCATCCTTCAAATAGTGAGGGATTGACTACCGCAACCGCGCCGCGCATCAGGGGCATGATGTGTGCGTATGGCACAAGGCCCAGAAAACGAAAACTCGAGCTCAGCTCGTATTGCTGAACTTTGGCCAACACTGCTTCGGGGTGTGCGGGGTTACGGGCATCTGATGGATTGCCGGTTGCCACTATCACCAGATTTGGGTAGCGCTGCTTGAGAATGCGCAGAGCTTCAATCACCGCCAGGTGGTTCTTGTGTTTCCAGAGCTGGTTGGGAAGGTAAAAATAGCGGTCGGGCAGTTGGTATTGCGAGCGCAATTCGTCAGCTGTCATGGCCTGGGCGTGAGATGGCAGCTGCACACAAAATGGCAGTACTGCCGTTTTGTCGCGTGTACGGGGGAAAAAATGCTCACAGTCGCGCAGGGCATCCCGGCTGCTCAGCATGACTTGCGTGGCTGAATAGCTCAGAGCCCAGTACCCAAGATCGCGCTTGATGTTGTTAGCCTTGCTGAACATGTGTGGCAAGTGTTTATGCTGAAAGTCTGCAATCCAAGCCAACGTCGGCAGTCCGAACAACATGCCGTACCAAGCAGCATGTTGAAAAACGACATGTATGCCTTCGCGGCGGAATGCAGCCTCAGATACAAAGTCCCGCTGCAGCAATGCACTTCCCGTGAGGCGTTGGAGTCTGCTCCATCTGCTCGCACTCCAGCCTTTGACCACAACGGGTGGTTGCGCCAAATATGGTGTGAGCATGGCTACGCTCTCATGCGATGTTTCTGGCGCAATGAAAAGCACAGGCTCTATCGGATTGCCGGGCAATTCCGATACTGCTGATAACAGGTTTCGCAAGTAGTTAATGCCGCCTGTCCACCCCGTCCCACCGAACACACTGAATGCAACTTTCATAGCCCCACCCGCGTTTGTGTGGATTTGAACCAGGCGACGTAATCTTGTAGACCTGATTTCCATGTCTGCTTCGCAGTCCACCCCCATGTTGCGGCGAGGTTTGCGTCTGCAACGAGGCTCTGGGGGTCACCTGCGCGTGCTGCGCCACTAAAGGACACTGATGTGGAGCCACCCCAGCAAGCCACCAAATGGCTTGCAATCTCCCGAACCGATGTGGCTTCACCCGTGCCGCAGTTGACGATGGGACATTGCTCACTGGCATGCGTTGCGGCTAAGGTCAATAGCCGGGCTGCATCGTCCACGTGCAGCCAGTCGCGCAGCTCGGTGCCGTGTCCGCCTAGGGCCAGCACATCAATGTTGCCAGCCAATTTGGTGCAGGCGTCCCAGAGAAGTTGTTTTTTAAGGCCAGCGCCGTACACGGAAAAGAGCCGGACGCACGCTACTTTCAGTCCGAAGCTGTGCGCATAAGAGGCTAAGGAAAGCTCTGCCATGTGCTTGTGGTAGCCGTATGGCGAGTAGGGGACGCAACGAGCATTTTCTGGAATAGCTGCTGTGTGACTGGCCCCATAGACAGCGGCGCTGGACGCCATTACCACCGGGGCTTGTGGCGCTCGCAAACGGACCCACTCAGCCAGGTCGGAGGTGCCTATCACCGTGCGCCTGAAGTCTTCGGCAGGTGCAGCAAATGACGGGCCAACAGCACTCCCGCCAGCCAGGTGAATGACGCATTCCGGCGCACCATGTTTGGCGGCCAGGGCATCCAAATTGGCATGGCTAACTTCGCCGTTAAGCCAGTCACTTAGACCAATACGGCGGTAGTCTGCCTCTACCCAAGCTCCATGGCCCAGACCAATTACGGTTTTGCCATTGGCGGCTAAATGTTGCGCTGTATGGTGCCCAATGAAGCCATGGGCACCTGTCAGAAAAATAGTCAACTTAGAGTTCCCAATAATTTTGTGTTGCCATCACGCAACGTCATACCCGGCGCCACCCGCTGCGGAGATGTGGTGCACTGGCGCACCGTGCTTCGCCTTGAGCTGGCGCAGGTAAATGTCTTCGGTGGGGCCTTCGGTGTAGTCGGCGGCGGGCCAACGCACCCACGCGCATTTGGCAAAGTCGTACCGCTTGATGATGCGGGCGGGTGAGCCTACAACCAATGAAAAAGGAGGCACATCTGCCTGTACCACGGCACCAGCGCCAATCACACTGCCGTGCCCAATAGTCAGGTTGCCAATGATCGTGGCGCCTAACCCAAAGAAGCAGTTAGTTCCAACTCTTATTTCGCCAGTCGAAGTTGTCCCTGTGCTCATGTAAGGAAACATTGGGTCATCGTAAACATGCATTGCCCCAATGAATGAGACCGCTTTGGCGGAAAGGCAATAGTCGCCAATCGTTACTGTCTGGCCAACACTGAAAAAGTTCTCCATGCCGATAAAGCAATGGTCGCCAATGCGCAATGCGTATCCCGGACTTTTGTGGTCGTTGACGTTTAGCCAAGATCGCGAGCCGATGACCGTGTTATTGCCAATCGCAATGCGATGGATGCCAATGAGTTTGACGCTCCATGGCACGCTGGCTTTGACCAGGAAGCGCATTCGGTGGGGTAGCGCAATCAGTCCCAGTATCCGTGCGCGAAATCCCGCAAACCAAAGGGCAAACAAGGGGCGTGCGGCCAATGCACCTTTTAGCCAGATTTTGAACTCAGCGCGCATGCAATAACTTAGTAGAAAAAAATAAGCGCCACAGGCAGTCGAAGGTGTATTTCTTTATGCCCCTGTCAGCCACTAAAAATTGGCCATAGCGCTTGAAGGCTGCTGTGTTGGCTGCGACTTCTTGGGGGTAGCTGGATGCGTGCGTGTCCAGCAAAGTCATTTGAACTACATCTTTATCAGCACAGTGGGTGCCACTGCCATCGAATCCCTCGTTGTTCACTAAGGATCGTGTAGGGTGGAGCACTAAACCGCCGTGTGTGAACACTTGGTAGTACCACCATATAGCCCACGAGTGATTTTTGCGCTCTAAGCGTTGCGCCAACATGCGCGCGTTGGGAAACGTGCCACTCAAATCAAACTGGTACCGCCATTTGCGGCTAGCTAAGTGCGCAACAGCAACCTCTGGCACCTCGGCCATGTGAGCCCAGGCACGCTCCCAGGTGGCCCAACCCCACGAGGTAGTTACGGGCAGAAAAACAGCGTCTGTAGTCGCCTGCAGGTCGACAGGAAACATGTGGCCAGAGATCTGCATGACTTGCGTGGCATCAGCATACCGTGCAAGTGCCGTATTCATGTAGTTGAGAAAACTGGAGGCCACTACTAGATCGTCCTCCACGACAATGGCTTGGCCGTAGTTAGCACACAACTGTGTGACGCCATGCGTAATGGATTTAGCCAGCCCCTGGTTAGCAGGGGCGAGTACAACGGTTTTATGGGGGTGATCAAACGCGGCAACGAGATGGCGAACGGCATCTACATCCGCTTGCTCTTTGGCGTTGCGCGCACCGTCCGCAAATATATAAACCGGACTTTTAGAAAACTCCGGATTGGTTTGTAAACTCTCCAGTAAGCGCTGTGTGTGTGCTGGGCGCTTGAAGACAAAAATTGCGACGGGCGCTAAGGGGTATGAATTAGTGTCCATAGGAACTAGCGCCTGAAAGTGAATATGTGGGCTCGGTCGCCAGTGCAGCTTTTAGCGTGCAGGACAAAGCGAGATTCCGCAGGATAGTAAGCAACCTTGGGGGTACAAATATTGGGGCCGATTTCGCCCATGTCCTCCCAACGCGTCACGCCCTCGGGGCGCATGAAGATGCGTAGTCCAGTTGCAAAAGCCCATTGGCGCCCTTGTTTGTCCACAACCAGAGCGGACGCTGCTGCGGGCGACTCTTCCTTTTCGAACAAAGCTCTTGATTTGTTGAGAGTCCAAATTTGTCGTCCGGGTGTGAGCGGTTGCATTAAGACTACGGGGGTATCTTGCGTAGTGAAAGCTATGACTTTCGGGGCGTAAAACTGCTCATCATCCTTTTTGCCGGTCACAGGAAACGAATGATTGACATCAATGGGCAGTGCAAGCTTGGCACCTGTGGGGTCCACAAAAGCTTTATCGGTGCTGCCCATTGCATAGCTGGGGCGGAAAGTCTCCATCCCGGCTTCGCCTCGGCGCCAATTCCACACGATGTGCATTTTGTTGGCACTGTCAAAACCGATGGTCGGCAGGTACACCGTGTATCGATCCTCAAATGCAAATGGCCGCTGAACGGTCACGCCTTGGGCGTTGAGCTTGGCGTCTTTGGCTTCCATGGTTACTTCACCACCGATGGAATGCCAAGTGCGTAAACTGGTGTCATAGCGAGCAATGCCTGCCCCAAAAGCTCGCTCTTCAAATGCTCGATTAGGGCGCACAGCAAATCGGTACGTCACATAGAGTTCACCGTTACGGTCTTTAGCAAACGATGGGTATGTGATTTGGTTTCCCGGGATGGCTGCGGTGCCTATGTCTGGAAAATTTGTCTTGTTTTCAAATTTCGACCGATCAATCTCTTGTTGGCTTACGGGCTGGCCTTTGAAGGTGAATGAACTGATGTCATAGGGTCTGTCCGACACAGCGTATTGCCATGGGAAGTTGTGCATGTTGTACGCAACATGCACGTAGCCCAGCTTGTCTACAGCTATTGATGCTTGGGTGTGCCAAGTGTCCAGAATTGTTCGCGTTTCAACCACGTGACTTTCCCACGTCCAAGTTGCATCTGCACGTCTCACGCCTTTGCGAACGATTGTGTGCAAGTTGACACCCGCTCTGCCGGTGCCATCACCTGATTCCACATGCACTGTGAATACGATGCCATTCTGATAATCGAATGGCGTGGCAAATACATTCTGATCGCCACTGGCATGAATCGGCAGGTTTGTCAGCACAGGCTCCACGGCGAAAGGGGCAGCCTGTGCCGAATTCATGCAGCACAAGCACCATGTTGCCAGAAATTGAGCTTTGATGAATAGCTTAGCGTTATGCATACAAAGCTGTAGTTGTCCCGGTATGGAGTACCGAGTTGGTTGCAGCTTTCGGCGCTTGCGTGAGTAAATGCACTTCAATTATGGAAGCACATACAAGCATCCACCATATATGGGTCGTTCTCAATAGTGATGATTCGGCGTAGTTAATCAACAGGGCTGATATCAAAATTGCGAAATGAAACAAAGCTGATCGATCTGAGGAAATTTGTCCCAGTCGATAAATATTTCGCGAATGAAAAGCTAATAAAACGCAGAAGATGCTAGCCCCAATAATTCCAATGTCATTGAGAATGTCTATATAGCCACTGTGTGCCTGCACTGGTGGGCCCCAGTTTAGTTTAGCCACCAGCGCCGAACTTGCGCCGATTCCATTGGTCCAAAATCCGCCGTATCCGATACCCATCCATGGGTGTTTAGATATTTCGAGGAACATGAGCTCCCAAAGATATTTGCGACCTGTCAATGACTGATCTTTGCCAGAGGTTTTGTAAACAAAATCAGACAATGCATCAAGAGGCCAAACACCTGTGTAAACGAGGTAAACCAAAAAGGCAATGCACATCCCCATCGCGTTAAGCAATAAAAACACCTTACCTATGGTGCCCTTGGTAAAAATCAGCTGCCACAGCATTACACCGCCAGCGATAAGTAAAAAAGATAATAGGCTGGTTGTGCTTCGCGTCAAAATAAGGGATGCGACGGATGGAAACAATACAAAGAAGAAAATCACTAATTTTCTCCGTGTGTTCATCCAGAGGAATAGCGAAACCAGGCTTGCAATTAAAGACACCTGCCCCCATGAGTTTTTGTGTGACGTTATTCCACGAAAACTTCCGTCTATGTCGAAGGCTACTGAAGGCATCACTACAGCCGTGACTAGTCCGATGTAGATCAATGCTATGGACGGTATGGCGATTAACTGAAATAAATTTTTTCCTTTTAGTGCCATTCGACCGATTAACAATGAAACAAGCACTACGCCCAACGCTTGAATCGCTCGTTTTGTGGAAACAAAAGGTTCGGGTGACCACAATGCAGATGCGAATATCCAAATCATTAATACGGTTAGGGCAGTCGGAATATGTTTGAGCGCTAATTTTTCTTCACTTTTTTGGCTGAATAACAGTAATGCTGTAACGGCTAAAAAAAATGTTCCCCAAGTGGTTTGTTTGAGTACGCTGCCTTCGGCAGAAGGGTCGCCGCTTGCCAATCCGAAACTCAGGGCAAAAATAATCCAAAAGAGCCATTTCTCAGGGTTTTTCCATGCCCATGGCATCGCCGCGGGAACAGCTATGCCAGCACTTAGTGCCAACAAAACATAAGGTCCAAGCCCTATGGCATAAGCAAGAATTTCATTCATTCCGTCTTACCATAATTGATTACATTGGCGCGCGTCAACGCAGCCATGCGGCCAAAGCTTTTTGCACTGGTGGCCCATGAAATCACAGAATATTGCAGTCCTAAGGGGAGTTGCATGAAGCCGTAAATCGAAAGGGCAATACCCCTAGCAAGACCAATGAGAGCTTGATAAGTGCACCAAGTCATCGATTTGCCTACAAAGCGAGGTCGCCAATAGGTTACTGATGTAATGAAGCTTCGCTTAAGGATAAAAAATAAGCTCTGTCGTTGATGCGCTACTTCTTCATATACTTCTGCCTCATCGCACCAAATAAGACTTCCGTTCAGTGATTGCATCCATCTAAAGAAATTGGTGTCTTCTCCACCAGACTGCGCCAATGAGACTTCGAAGGGATTTGGTTTTCTTTCGCGCAACCATTTGCCCTTGACAAGGGCATTTCCAGTATGACCATCGCCCCAAGTCATTGAGGCACCTGTTTTAAAGCGCTTTCGCTCAAAAAAACCACTGGCTTTGACCCACTTTGGCGTATCTCTCGGGTACTTGGCCAATACAGGGCCAAGGACAGCATCGGCATTATGAGCTGCCATGCACTCGCAGAGTAGGGCGAGCCATTGGGGAGTAACTTCCTCGTCATCGTCGACAAACGCTAAGAGATCCGCAGTCGCATGCGCAACTGTTCGGTTGCGTGCATATGCAATGCCTTGAACGGGTTCAACCAGGTAAAGAATATCGGTGTTAGGGTTGGCTTTTTTAAAGTCTGCAACACTCTGTGCTGCTGATCCCGCTTCGTCGTTGTCAACAACCACGATTTGCATTTGCGCCGAGGGGAACTGCTGTTCAACTAAGCTCCGCAAAAGTGCCGCAAGCAGTTCGGGACGCTTGTAACTACAGATACAGATA